>JAFXUY010000126.1 GCA_017524785.1 Bacteroidales bacterium
CAATTGTAGCGGCAACCTTCAGCATCGATAACCACGTTCTCGAGGAACGAGTGGCCGACGACAATCTTCACGGAGTCGACGCGGCTGCATCCTTCTGCGGTGGTGTACTCCGAGTTGCGGGTTACCGACTCGGTGACCATCTCGCCCCAAGGAGCCATCACGCTATCGCACACTACGGTGTCAAGGACGGCGGTGTCAACCATGCTGAGGTAGAGGTTGACACGGACAATGCTGTCACAGCCATCGCTGCCTTCCAGAACACCAATGTGGTAACCTGGGGTCTTCCACACACTGTCGTTCCAGACATAGACACAATTGGCAGTGTCGTTAACGTTGGTGGTGTCGCCCGAAGCGGTACGGATGGTAAGGTCGAGCACGTAGACGGCACTGTCGGTAATCCAGAGGACTGTCGTGTCCTGGGTATATGTCACGTGGTTGACATCCCATTCATACGAGCCGCAAGCAGTCTGACTAGTTGTCACAATAGGACGGTCGAAGGCCTGACCGAAAGCGATGGGCAAGCATACGAAGGCCAAAAACAGACTCAATAATACTTTTTTCATCTTGTTTAGTTTATATTTATTATTATTATTATCTTATTTATTATGCTATTTGATAGCAACTTATGCACTCTTCCACTCACAATACAATGGTCGAGAACAACATGCAAAGATAACACTTTTTTTACATCTGGTGAAAAAAATGTTGAAAAAGTGCTATTTTTAACCAAAAAGGGGAGTGCCTAGCGCATCAGGACAAGCTCGGCTACATTCTCTACGTGCTGGGTGTGGGGGAACATGTCGACGGGCTGTATACGCCTGACATCATAGCGTGCCGCCAAGAGTTGCAAGTCGCGGGCCTGGGTGGCAGGGTTGCAACTGACATAAACAATCTTGCGAGGTGCAGTCTCAAGCAGTTGCGCCACCACCTTGTCGTGCATTCCGGCACGCGGCGGGTCGGTGACAACAACGTCGGGACGTCCGTTTTCGGCCACAAACTCCGGTGTAAGCACCTTGGCCATGTCGCCGGCATAAAATACCGTATTGTCGAAACCATTTCGTTCGGCATTGCGGCGAGCATCGGCGATGGCCTCCTCGACATACTCTATACCCACCACCTTCTTCACATGCCGTGCAAGGAAAAGGGCGATGGTGCCAGTGCCGGTATACAGGTCGTAGAGCGTGTCTTGGGGCTGCAGTTCGGCAAGCTCGGCCACGAAACTGTACAATCTCTGCGCCTGTGCCGAATTAGTTTGGTAGAACGACTTCGGATTGACGATGAAACTCAATGGTTTGTCGCCATTCCAACCCTCCATACTCTCCTCTATATGGTCGGCTCCGCAATAAGTGTGCACCTCCAAGTCGGAATACGAGTCGTTAAGCTTCCTGTTCACTATATATTGGAGCGACGTGATCTGCGGGAACTTCGCGTGCAACATATCGAGCAGTGGGAAAAGCCGCGCATTGTCATCTTCGGCTACGATGACCAGCACCATCCAGTCTCCTGTCGAGCTGTTACGCAGCACCAAGTTGCGCAAAAAACCAACATGATTGCGGATGTCGTAGCACGAAAGGCCATGCTCCAAAGCATAATCTCTCACCGCCAACCTAATCTCATTGCTGGGGTCGGCCTGCAAAGCGCAGTGCTCTATGGGCAACACCTTGTCGAACAGTTGCGGTATGTGGAAGCCCAAAGCGCCCCATTCGTTGGCCTGCCGTTGTGTCGGGTCGTCCATCCAAGCGCGGTTGGAGAAGGTGAACTCCAGCTTGTTGCGATAATAATAGATATTCTCCGAGCCACAAATAGGCCGCATACCCGAACAGTCGACATTGCCCAGACGCTCCAGGTTGTCTCGCACCTGGCGCTGCTTGGCCTTTAGTTGAGCCTCATAGCTCATCGTCTGCCACTTACAGCCGCCACACACACCAAAATGCGGGCACACAGGGTCGACTCTGAAAGGCGACATACGATGGAAACGTACGGCGCGACCTTCGGCGAAATTCTTCTTTTTCTTGTATAGCTGAATATCAACAATATCGCCAGGCACCACAAAAGGCACGAACACAACAAGGCCGTCGACCTTGGCCACGGCCATTCCCTCGGCTCCAGCGTCGAGTATCTCTATCTGTTCCAGCAATGGCAATTCTCTATTTCTGCGGCTCATCTTGAATAATGGTAATAAAAAAAAGAAGTATCTTACGGTACTTCTTTCGTTTAGCAAAGCCGTTGCATTTTAGCGCTCGTCGGAGACGGTCAGTCTCTTTCTGCCTTTACGGCGGCGGGCGGCAAGCACTTTCCTACCATTGGCGGTGGACATTCTCTTACGGAAACCGTGCTTGTTGGCTCTTTTTCTCAGCGAAGGTTGGAATGTTCTCTTCATTTTATCTTATTGTTTTTTGTTATCTTACGAGAGGTCAGCACACATTTTTACCTCAAATTTGGAAGTGCAAAAGTACACATTTTTTTCAATATAGAGATAAAAATTTGTTGAAAAATATTTGCCACCACACACAACACGCTGTATATCAAAAATAAAAACATGATAAATAAATTCTTTTTTCTCCATTTGAAAAAATATTTGTACTTTTGCACTTTCGATTAACGGTGCAAAAAGTTGTTAATTGAATGTTGTGCAAGTAGAAAAAGAAAAAGTGTTGACATGGACAAGAAACAATTCGTCGACAAACTGGCAAACCACACAAAGTTCACCTCGCAGGAGCGTGGATGGTTGCGGGCTGTGCAGTCCAAGTACCCATATTCGTCTGTAATCAACGTCCTTACACTGCTAGCCGACAGTGCATTCCACTTCGACACTCCCGAAGAGCGCCGTGTGGCAATGCTATCCATGTGCGATGGTAAAGTCCTTGCCAACATGCTCGACCGTGTCTCGGCCGCTACCGAAGAGCCCTCATTCGATGTCCTCAGCGAGATAAACACCTTCCAAGAAGTGTCGTTCAAGACTGCCCCCAAGAGTGTCATACTCTCCAATTTTCTCCAAGTAGGTCCTTCCGAAGAGATGAAAAAGGTCCAAACAGAGCCGGTCAGCACCGAGGTGAACGACAAAAAAAGCATTCAGGCCGACACATCGCTTGGCACTGAAACTCTTGCCGTTATACTCGAAAAACAGGGCAAGTACGAGAAGGCTATTGCCATTTACAGAAATTTATTGGCACAGAATCCCGAAAAAAGTAGTACTTTTGCACCCCGAATTGAGCGATTGGAAACATTAATAAATAGTAAATAACTTAATAAAAAAGATGTACACTTTTATTGTAATCCTGATTCTTATCGTCTGCGTATTGCTCGCGCTGGTCGTGTTGGTTCAGAACTCCAAAGGCGGTGGACTTGCCGCCAACTTCTCGGCTCCTACCCAGGTTCTGGGTGTCCGCCAGACTACCGATTTCATGGAGAAAGCCACCTGGTGGCTTGCCGCCATACTTATCGTTCTCAGCCTCGTGGCAACGGCCCTCATTCCTCGCCACACCAACAACGGTGAGGCCCAGACTGAGGTCACCACTACCAACGACTACAGCCCCGTACAGCAGAACGAGGCTACCACAGCCACACCCACAGCCGAATAAGCAGTGGCTACGCACGGCGTAGAACAATCGGTCACACAGCTTATCCTCTCCCGCTTCCCGCACAAACCAACCGACGGGCAGCGGGAGGCTTGCGCCTTGATGGCGCATTTTTTGTATGATGCCGACCCTCGTTCGGCATTCCTGCTGCGTGGTTATGCCGGTACCGGCAAGACCTCGCTCGTTTCCGCCCTCATACGCACCTTACCGCAGCTTCGTGTCAGCACGCTGCTAATGGCCCCCACCGGCCGTGCCGCCAAAGTACTGTCGGGCTACAGCGGACGCCAAGCCTTCACTATCCACAAGAAGATATATATGACGGCAACCGACGCCACAGGTCAGATGCGTACCGTACGCGCCGTCAACAAGCACAGCTACACCCTTTTCATCGTCGACGAAGCCTCTATGATAGGGCTCGAGGCCACAAGCTCACGACAAAGCCTGCTCGAAGACCTGATAGAATACGTATACAGCGGCAACCACTGCCGCCTGATGCTCATCGGCGACACGGCACAGCTGCCACCTGTTGGCCAGAGCGAAAGCCCTGCCCTCGACAGCCGCTATCTCAAGGCATCGTTCGGTCTAAACGTCATCGAGCAGGAACTCACCGAGGTGGTGCGACAGCAGAGCCTTTCGGGCATCCTGTCCAATGCGACGGCTTTGCGCGGACAGATTGCAGACCTGGCCCCCACCGACGAGGCACAGCTGCCGCTCTTCGCCACCGCTGACGATGTTGTCAACCTCAACGGACAAGACCTCATGGAGGTGCTCAACAACGAATATTCGGGCGATGGGCTAGAGGATGTGGTCGTTGTCACCCGTAGCAACAAACGCGCCAACCTCTTCAACCAGGGCATACGTGCCAGCGTCCTATTCCGCGAAGAGGAGGTAAACGCCGGCGACTACCTTATGGTGGTGAAGAACAACTACTTCTGGCTCGACGACAACAGCACCATAGGCTTCATCGCCAACGGCGACATCGTCGAGGTGCTCAGCGTGCGCCACGTGCAAGAACTCTACGGGTTCCGCTTTGCCGACGCCACCATGCGCTTCGTCGACTATCCCGACGAGCAGCCTCTCGACTGCAAAATCATGCTCTCGACGCTCTACAGCGAGTCGCCCTCGCTCACCGCCGACGAGCAGTCGCGCCTCTACACCACCGTCATGGAGGATTATGCCGACCTGCCGCACAAGGCCGACCGGCTGCGCGAGCTGCGCCAGAACCCATATTACAACGCCCTACAGGTAAAGTTCTCCTATGCCCTTACATGCCACAAGACACAGGGCGGACAATGGCGAACAGTGATAATAGACCAGGGCTTCCTGCCGCCCGAACAGCGGCTCGACCGCGAATACCTGCGGTGGCTCTACACCGCCTTCACCCGTGCCACGGGCAGAGTTTACCTGCTCGGCTTCGACGAGCGGTTCTATTCAATTACCGATAACAGTTAGCTTGGCGAACTTTAGCATCAGCTGCTTGTTACCCACACCCTCGAAGAACACCGTTGCCTTGCGCGAGTCGCCTACGCCTTCGATGGCCAGCACTTTACCAGTGCCGAACTTGTCGTGCTGCACACGCATGCCCACCATGATACCGTCCATAGTCGCAGCGCTGTTGGGCACCGCCGGGCCACGCTGCACATATACCGGCGTGAGCTTCTTCTTCGGCTGTGGCTTGCCGATGTTCCACATGCTCGACGGCATCGAAGGAGCCTCCTTGCGTCGCGGCATCTCTATATATTGAGAGTCTATCTCCTCCACAAAACGGCTCACCTCGCCACCCATGCGCTGGCCGTTATTGAAGCGCGTCTGGGCATAGCTCAATGTCACCTGCTTCTCGGCACGTGTCACTGCCACATAGAACAGCCTGCGCTCTTCTTCCATCTCGGCCCTCGACGATGCCATGAACGATGGGAACAACTGTTCTTCCATGCCCACCACAAAGACATACTGGAACTCCAACCCCTTGGCGGCATGTATAGTCATCAGGCTCACTCGGTTGGCATCCTTGTCCTTGTCTTTGTCCTCGCTGGTGTAGAGCAGCACCTGCTGCAGGAACTCGTCGAGGGTACGTATACCCTTCGACGGAGATTCCGGAGCCTCCGGAACTTCCACCTCTTTGTCTTCGCAGAACTCCTGCACGCCGTTGAGCAGCTCGTCGATGTTCTCTATGCGCTCAGCGCTCTCGGGGTCGTCCTCCTCGCGCAGAGCCTTTATGATACCGCTGCTGTAGACAATCTGCTTTGCCAGCGTGAAAGCATCGACGGTAGCCACCTGCGCCTCGAATCGCTTTATCATATAGACAAACTCGGTAATCTTCTGCACCACACCGCTCTGCAGCGGCAGGCCGAAGGTCTGAATGTTCTCCAGCACAGTCCAAATGCTGATGTCGTTGTCGGCCGCAGCCACGCGTATCTTGTCCATGGTCGTCTGGCCGATGCCGCGGGCGGGATAGTTGATTACGCGCACCAGCGACTCGTCGTCGTGCGGGTTGACCGTGAGGCGCATATATGCCAGCGCGTCCTTCACCTCGCGGCGGCCGTAGAACGAGATGCCCTGGTAGATCTTGTAGGGTATGTTCATGCGGCGCAACGAGTCTTCGATGGAGCGCGACAGCGAGTTCTGGCGGTAGAGCACAGCGAAGTCGCGGTATTCGGCGTCCTCGCCAAGACGGGCGTCCTGTATGGCGTCGGCCACGCGGTTGCCCTCGTCCTTCTCGTCGGCACAACGCATCAGGCGTATGCGGTTGCCCTCGCCGTTGTCGCTCCACAGCTCTTTCTGTATCTGGTCGCGGTTGCGGGCAATGATGCTGTTGGCGGCACCCACTATGGTCTTCGTCGAACGGTAATTCTGCTCCAACTTGAAAAGGTGCATGTTAGGGTAGTCGCGCTTGAAGTTGAAGATATTCTGTATGTTGGCACCACGGAAGGCGTAGATGCTCTGAGCGTCGTCGCCCACCACACAGATGTTCTGGTGGCGTGCGGCCAACTTCTTGACAATGAGATATTGCGCATAATTGGTGTCCTGGTACTCGTCGACCATTATGTGGCTGAACCGCTGCTGATACTTCAGCAGCACATCGGGGAAGTCGCGCAGCAGCACGTTCATATTGAACAGCAGGTCGTCGAAGTCCATGGCGTTCGAGTTGTGCAGCCGTTGGTCGTACATCTGGTATATCTGACCGGTGGCGGGACGCTTGGCGTCGATGTCGGTCTGGTATATCTCGGGGTTCTCCATATAGTCCTTCGGCCCAAGCAGGTTGCTCTTGGCCATCGATATGCGGCCCAGCACATAGCTAGGCTTGTAGGCCTTGGGGTCGAGATTCAGCTGCTTGACAATCTGCTTGATGGCTGCCTTCTGGTCATCAGTGTCATAGATGGTGAACATGCTGGTGTAGCCAAGCTTTGTGGCCTCGGCTCGCAGCACACGCGCGAAGACCGAGTGGAATGTGCCCATCCATATATTGCGCGCCTCCGAACCTACCAGCTTTATGATACGTTCTTTCATCTCACCCGCAGCTTTGTTGGTAAATGTCAACGCCAGTATGCGGTAAGGATCGACTCCATTCTCTACAAGGTGCGCTATACGGTATGTCAGCGTGCGTGTCTTGCCACTGCCGGCACCGGCGATAATCATCACAGGACCTTCGGTGCACTCGGCAGCTTCGCGCTGTGGTTCATTCAGTTGTTCAAGCAGTTCACTCATTTGTGTTATTCCTATTGTCGTGCAAAATTACTAAAAACGCGCGACATGGCAAAAAGAAGTTATCAACCTGCAGCAGCTCCTACAGCACCTCTATTTTCACGCTGCGCAGATTTGCCACATCGTCGTAGAATCGCACCGAGAGCGACTGGCGAATGCTGACTTCGAGCGAGCAGTCCATGTCGAACTGCTGGTTCTCCGGCTTTAGGTCATAGTCTTTGAGTATGCGCATCACGTCGTTCATTGTTACGTATTCGAACGAAAGGCGGTAGCGGGCGTCGATGGTCTTCTCGATGATGGTGGCATGGTCGATGGCGTCGCGTGCTGCTGTTTTGTAGGCGTTGGCCAGGCCCGAGGCGCCGAGTAGTATGCCGCCGAAGTAGCGGACGACGACTATCAGCGTGTCTGTGAGGTCGGCCGAGAGAAGTTGGCCGTGGATGGGACGGCCGCCGGTGCCGCTGGGCTCACCGTCGTCGTTGGCGCGGAAGGCGTCCTTGCGGGGACCGAGGATATAGGCGTAGCAGTGGTGGCTGGCATCGAAGTAGTCCTTGCGCAGCCGCTCCAGATGCATCTTCACCTCCTCGAGGGTGCGCACGGGATAGGCGAAGGCCAGGAACTTGGAGCCTTTCTCCTTGTAGAGCCCCTCAGCGGGACCCGCCAGCGTCTTATATGTATCGTCGAACATGGTTTATCTAATCTATTCCCACCATGGGGTGAATGTCTGTGAGTCTTCTAGGTGCCATGAACTGCATGAGGCGCCGAGGAAGTAGCCTTGTTCGACGGGAGGCACGATGTCGGTCAGGCGGTCGTTGGTGGGTAGCAGCATGTAGCAATGCCATTCGTTGACGAAGCACTGCCGCTGTGTGACAGTGTCGCTAAGGGTGATTTCCATCTTCGGCTCATAGCCGCCAACGAAGAGTGTGCGGGACAACTGGACAAACTCCTCTCGGCGGTCGATGGCGAACTGGCTGATCATGATGGAGTCTACCTCACTGTTGCATTGTTGGGTAACCTTCAAGTATCGTCCGTTGAGGGCCATGGAAGGACCGGAGTCCCCCAAAGATCCGCCAGATGAAAAAAACTCATGCTGTTTTATAAGTGGTTTAATCCAGTGGAACCGCATGTCATATTCTTTGTTGACTTCGTGGGTGCGGGGAGTAAAGCCAATACCTATATCGGGGCGATACCACGACAGGGGGTAGTCGCCGCGGAAGCTGCGGCCTAAATTACTTGCGGCTATGATATGCCGGTACATTGATGCGCTGTCGTTCTGCATTATGGAAGTGGTGATTTTATTCATCAGGCTGTCCAACTGCAATGCACGGCCATAGGTGGGCGAGTTGTTTGTTGCAGCACGTCCGGGAACACGGAGTTGAGTCAAAGAAATCCCCATCCATTCGCCGACAAAATGATTGGCAGTCATGGTGGCGGCATCGGCCAATTGCTCCAAAGTCTTCACCCAGTGACGTGGCGCCTTCATAACATACAGCCGATAGTACTCATAGTGACGGTATTCGGCGAAAGCTATCGTGTCGTTCTGCCACGCCAAGATACCCGTAGGAGTTCGGTGTTCATCGCACATGTACTGATAGTGGTAATCATTGAGAGGCATGATGGTGTCGTCGAACCACCATGTGTTTGGCGTCAAGAAATCCTGCGCCTGCAAGGCGAAAGGAACCATCAGGGCGATAAAAAGCAGCACTCGTTTCATGGGTCGATGATGATTAAATGGTTAGAATCGATGGGCGGTATCTCGGGGGCGGGGAGGCCGCTGCCGAGGGGTTGCGGACTGCGGAGGATGCGCACCTCGTCGTAGAGACCGCAGGCGATGAAGGCGTCCAGCACTTGGCGGCCACCCTCGACGATGACGGACTGTATCTTGCTCTCGTAGAGTTCCTGCAGCACCTCGGGGATGGTCTGGCAACACAGGTGGAGCCAATGGGCTGGGACATCGGAGAGGCGTCCGCGGCGGTCGAGGACGATGGGTTGTGGCGCAGGGCCAATGTAATGCCTGGGAGTCAGGCTCGGTTTGTCCTTCAGGAACGTTTCGCTGCCGACAAGGATGGCAGCCTCCTCGGTGCGCCAGCGGTGGTTGAGGCAGTTCTGTGGCTGGGTGCTCAGCCAGTAGGGGCCTGCCGCGGCAGGAGCCATAAAACCGTCGGCGCTCTCGGCCCACTTCAATATCACGTAAGGGCGCCGCTGCTCCATGAAAGTGAAGAAACGGCGGTTCAGTTCCCTACCCTCTTCCTCCAGCACATGGCGCACCACCTCGATGCCGGCGGCCTCGAGCTTTCGGAAACCGTTGCCAGCCACCAAGGGGTTGGGGTCGTCGTTGCAACACACCACTCTCCGGATGCCTTTCTCTATGATTAGGTCGGCACATGGCGGCGTCTTGCCGTGGTGCGAGCAGGGCTCTAAGTTAACGTATAATGTTGAATGAGGAATGAGGAATTGGCTACCGCACAAGAGGATTCTTCATTCCTCATTCCTAATTTCTCATTGCGTAGCAACGCGTTGCGCTCGGCGTGGTTGTGTCCGTATTCTTGATGGAAGCCTTCACTGATGATGTGGCCGTCTTTCACAATGACACAGCCCACCAGCGGATTGGGTCTCACGCGCCCCAGCCCGTTGGCGGCCAGCTGCAGGCACCGCCGCATGTATCTTTCGTCGTCGTTCAATTTAGAACTCGGCGGTCTTAGGCGTTCTCGGGAAGGGGATGACATCGCGGATGTTGGCCATGCCAGTGACGAAGAGCATCAGGCGCTCGAAGCCCAGGCCGAAGCCGGCGTGCGGGCAGCTGCCGTAGCGGCGCGTGTCTAGGTA
>JAFXUY010000127.1 GCA_017524785.1 Bacteroidales bacterium
ACTTCCGCAGGCTGGCAGCCTGCGAACCATGTGGTACGCGGACAGCCTGTCCGCGGAAGTACATAGAATCTGGCAGGCCACGTCCCAGTTGCCGCAGGCTGGCAGCCTGCGAACCATGTGGTACGCGGACAGCCTGTCCGCGGAAGGAGATAGAAACCGGCAGCCTACGGACCACGGCCGATGAATATTTTTTTTCACGGAGTAAGTTTTTTTTGTATCTTTGCACCGTTAAACCGATTGTCTAATCCAAAAGCCTAACACCTGATGGAGAAGCGAATAGGAACAATAACCATACTCTTGCGCGACCGCGAAGTGTCGCTTTCTGTCAACAAATTGTTGTCCGAACATGCCGGTATTATTCTCTGCCGGCAGGGTTTGCCATTCCACGACCGCCCGGTGGCCGTCATCTCACTCATTGTCGAAGGGACGGTGAACGACATCAACGCCCTGACGGGGCAGCTGGGCCGCCTGCAAGGGGTGGAGTGCAAGGCCGTCGTAACCAGAAACAGTTAATCTTAAAACAATAATAAAATGAAACATCAGAATTTCATCGACCGCGACAAGCTCTACGGCATGATAGACCAACCGGCCCCCAGCGAGAGCGAGCTTAACGACATCCTCAACAAGGCCCGCAAGCTGAAGGGCTTGAACCTCCAGGATGTGGCCCACCTGCTGAACGTGAAGGACGAGGCAGGCATACAGAAGATACTGGACACCGCCGAGTACTGCAAGGACGAGATCTACGGACGCCGCCTGGTGCTGTTCGCACCCATCTACACGGGCAACGCCTGCGTGAACAACTGCGTCTACTGCGGTTTCCGCCGCGACAACAAGGCGTTGAAGCGCAAGGTGCTGACCCTCGACGAGATAGAGACCGAGACGCTGCACCTGCTGCGCATGGGCCACAAGAGGGCCCTGCTCATCTGCGGCGAGAGCCCGCGCAACGACACGGGCTACATGGTTGAGGCCATACGCCGCACCTACGCCGCCAAGGACGAGAAGGGCAGCACCATACGCCGCATCAACGTGGAGCTGGCACCTATGAGCGTGGAAGACTATGCCAAGCTGAAGGCCGAGAAGATTGGCACCTATGTCTGCTTCCAGGAGACCTACGACCCCGTGGAGTACGCCAAGTTCCACCCCGCCGGCACCCCGAAGGCCGACTATCTGTGGCGCCTCACCTGCATGGACCGCGCCCAGGAAGGCGGCATCAACGACGTGGGCATCGGTGCCTTGTTCGGACTGGTGGACTACCGTTTCGAGATACTGGCCATCATGGAGCATGCCCGCCACCTGGAAGAGGACTTCGGCTGCGGCCCCCACACCGTCTCCTTCCCCCGCATCGAGCCTGCCGAAGGCACCCCCTTCAGCCTGCCCGAGAATATCCCCCACCCCGTCAGCGACAGCGACTTCAAGAAGATTATCGCCATCATCCGCATCGCCATGCCCTACACCGGCATCATCATCAGCACCCGCGAGCGCCCCGAGCTGCGCGACCAGTTGGTGAAATACGGCGTGAGCCAGATAAGCGCCGCCTCGGAGACCAACCCCGGCGGCTACGACGAGGACAACAACAGCAGCGAGGCAAAGCCCTACGAGAAGACCGGCGACACGGGCGCACAGTTCACCCTGGGCGACCACCGCTCGCTGGACGAGGTGATAAGCATGATGATCGACGGCGGCTACATACCGAGCTTCTGCACGGGCTGCTACCGCAAGGGCCGTGTGGGTGCCGACTTCATGGACCTGGCCAAGCCCGGCCTCATCAAGGAATACTGCAAGCCCAACGCCATGTTCACCTTCCGCGAGTACCTGGAAGACTATGCCAGCCCCGCCACCAAGGAGAAAGGCCTGCGCCTGCTCAAGGAACTGACCCAGACCTTCTCGAAGGAAGAGCTCAAAAAACGGGTCGAAGGCAACCTCTGCAAGATTGGCGACGGCCAGCGCGACCTCTATTTCTAAACATTTCAACAACAGTCCGTTGATATAATCATATCGGCGGACTGTTTCCAATTTGTAAAATATGTGTATCTTTGCACCGTCAAATCCATGCGAAGACACACATTTTTTATCAACCAATTAAAACAACACATTATGAAAAAAGCATTATTTACAATTGCTCTGGCAGCCTTTGCCTTTGCAGCAAACGCACAGTTTGTGATTGGTGGCCAGCTCGGCTTCACCTCACAAGGCGGTAACACCCATTACGTACACACCGACCCCATTGCCGCTGCCTCGTACGACTACAACACCCCCGGCTTCAGCGAGGTTAACACCAACACCCTCACCCTTCTGCCCAAGATTGGCTACAATCTGAGCGACAAGATGCAGGTTGGTGCCAAGCTCGGTATCACCTGGAACAAGACCACCGATTTCAGCGGCTACGGCCCCATCCGCAGCCAGGTGGCCGACTTCGAAGGATGGACCTCGGAGAGTTCCCTCGGCTTCGTTTTTGCCCCCTACTTCCGCTACAACTTTGCCACCAGCGGCAAGTTCACCTTCTTCTGCGAGGCCCAGCTGGCCCTCGGCATCAATCCCAACGCCAAACGTCACACCTACAACAGCGCCTACACCCTTGGCGGTATCAACTTCGCCGAGGTTGACGAGGACGACCTGACCTACTCGTTCAAGTCCACCAGCATCGCCCTGACCGTTGTGCCCGGTGTCAACTACAAGATTAACGACAAATTCTCGGCCGACCTCTATGTCGACCTGCTCGGCCTTGGCTTCACCCACAGAACCACCACCACCGTCAACGACTACAGCGTCGGCGGCGTGGAAGACACCTACGAGACCACCCGCAGCTACAACGACTTCTACCTTATGGCCAACTGCGATGCCCAGACCCTGCGCAATCACCTCGACCTGTTCCGCATCGGCTTCAACTACCACTTCTAAACCTTAGGGAAAAGACTTTCCATGGTTTTGATAAAACGAAGAGGGCTTCCCGCAAGGGAAGCCCTCTATGTTTTTGTGCAGCGCCGGCGCAATCAGGCATCGGCAAACACCTTGCCGTCCTTAAGGGTGACCTGCAGTTTTGTGTACTCGCTGTGGAAGTCGTTGCGCAGACGGTCGAGATAGCGGCGGCTTTCCCAGTGACACATGGGCAGGTCGTGGAGCAGGCAGTTGCCGCAAGTCTCGGGCGTTGTGGCCGGCACCTCGGTCTGAGTGAGTATCCACTCAAGGCATTGGATGGTGAGCTGGCGCATGTCTTCGACGGTGTAGCTGCCGGTCATGATGATATACATGCCGGTGAGGCAGCCCATGGGGCCGACATAGACGACGTCGTCCTGGGCTTCGGAATTGCGGAACCAGGTGGCCATGAGGTGCTCGAGGCTATGGATGGCCGACGGGGCAACGGCTGGCTCGCGGTTGGGCTCGGTGATGCGGAGGTCGAAGGTGGTGAAACCTTTGTCTACACGCGAAACATAGATACCCGGCTTGAGATGGGTATGGTCGATGGTGAAACTCTGTATTACTTCCATGATGTGGCTAATGGTTAAAGTGTTTCGAGGAATTTCTTGACAAAGCGGAACGAGGTGTCGCACATGGAGCCTAGAAAGTCGGCCCACTGCTGCTGGTGGTTGTCGGTGTTGCCCGGGGTGTCGCTAATGACGCGGAGGCTGAGGAAGGGTATGCCGAGCAAGTAGCAGGTCTGCGCAATGGCGGCACTCTCCATGTCGCAGGCCAGGCCATCGACGAAGTTGCGCTTGATGACGGTCTGCCGCTCTCGGTCGGTGATGAACTGGTCGCCGGTGCAGATGAGGCCTGTCATCAGACGTTCGCCTTCGGCACGGGGCACGGCAAGGGCCGCGTCGAGCAGGTGCTTGTCGGCGTCGAAGCGTGCCGGGAGCCCCTGGACCTGGCCGCGGACACAGTCGAGACTGGTTCCGCAGTCGACATCATGATAGACGGATTGCGTGGCTGCCAAAATGTCCATTACGCGCATCAAAGGGTCAATGCCGCCGGCGAGGCCGGTGCTGATAATGGCTTCGGGGCGGTGCTGCTGCACGAGGCGCATGGTGCCAACGGCAGCGTTGACTTTGCCAATGCCACACTGCCAGAGAATGATTTCATTGTTGCCGAGACGGCCGGTGTCGCCACCGAGAGCATCGTGCATCTGACGATACTCGATATCCATTGCGATGATAACTCCTATTTTCATAGTTTTAATGTGTGCCAACGAACTGTTTGACGGTTTATTCGGTCTGCAAAAGTACGACATTTTTCGGGAATTGAGCTCGAAGACAAAATATTTTTTCCTAACACACGTTATAATAAACTCTTATAAAGCAAGAAAGACACTATGAAACGCTGGTTTAGAGTTGTAATAATATCTGTTTTCGCATTGGCGGCATTGAGTTTGGTGGTTATCCAATTCATCCAGACACGCCGCACATTCTCCATTAGCGACAATATGTTCAACGTCAGTGTGAACAATGCAATGGACGAGGTGATTAAACAGCTCAACGGCGAGGTGATGCAGACTCCCTCCCACCCTGCATCGGCTTTCAACTACCAGGAGTTGGACTCGCTGATTGTCGAGGAGCTGCTTATCTCCGGCATCGACCTGCACCCTGACGTAGGACTATACGACGGCTCGCAAGGGTCGTTCCTCTACAGCTCAAACCCCAAGCAGGAATACCGCCTGGAGCAATCGCCCTATCGCTACAGTTTCAGACCCATAGGCGTGGTTTCGGCAAACCAATACTATATCATCCTTGCCTTCCCCTCGTCGGGTCTACCATTCCAGGTCAGCCCCAACATATATATATACATGACGCTGTTCTTGATACTGGTCATCGCCACTATGTTCATCATCTCGCTACGCACCATTGCCAACCAGCGCAAGCTAGACCAGATGAAGAGCGAGTTCATCAACAACATGACCCACGAAATCAAGACACCCATAGCAACCATAGGGCTGGCCTGCGAGATGCTGAGCGACGACACCGTGTCGCAAGATGCCGATTCGCGCCGCAACTTCATAGGCATAGTGGCCGACGAAAACCAGCGCATGCGAGTGCTTGTTGAGACTATACTGCAAAGTGCCAAGATGTCGAACAAGAACTTCAGCATACACATCAGCGAGGTGGATATAAACCCAATCATAGATAAGGTTATGCAAAGCTTCAAGTTGACATTGAGCAACCGTGGCGGACAGATAGAGAAACACCTTGAGGCAGTGCCGTCTGTGGTGATGGTCGACGAGCTGCACCTGACAAACTTGATATACAACCTTGTGGACAACGGCATTAAATACTCAACCGGGGCACCGCATATTATTGTCAGCACAGCCATTGAGAATGGGCGGTTCCTGTTGCGCGTGCAGGACCACGGCATCGGCATATCCAAAGCCGACCAGAAGCATGTGTTCGAGAAGTTCTATCGTGTGTCGACAGGCAACGTGCATAACGTCAAAGGCTTCGGAATAGGACTCAACTACGTGGCACAGGTGGTGCGCCTGCACCATGGACATATTACGCTAGACAGTGAGCCAGGCAAAGGCAGCACCTTTACCATCAGCCTACCGGTATAAGAAGAGGGCCGCGGCAAAGCCGCGGCCCTCTGTATTTTTAAACATCCGGCTGCTTACTGCACCAGGAACTTCCCAGCTGCACCTCCCACACGATAGACGTAGATACCGGCAGGAAGGTTGCTGACGTCGAACTCGACAATATCGCTGCCAGCTTTCAGGCTGCGGCGATCAATGAGTTTGCCGTCGATGCTGTAGATAGTCATATCGGCAGCCATATTAGTGGAATACGGCAGCATCACCTTAACAGTGGCAGGATTGGGATATGCGGCCTGCAGCGTCGCGGTGTTCTCCACGCCCTCGATACCAAGAATGTTGATATGCGTAGAGTCGGTAGGAGGAACAAGATCGATGATGGCGCCTTGAGTAGCACTGAAGTTGTAGTACGTGCCTTCGATAGGCATATTGTTGGTTTTCAGGTTGTACCAACCGTTTGCATTAGCCATGTTGGTGCTCCAGCCCCAATTCATCCAATACTGGGCAGGACGGTCGTCGCGATAGCCGCAGCACACCCATGCATGGCCACCGGCATGAGGATCGTTGGGATAAGCCTCAGGAGTGCTGCCGTGCATATAGACAGGACGCTGACGTTTTAGTTCGCTACGCACCTTATTGACGAAAGCCGTGTCACTATTGTTTAAACGGTCGACAAGAGTACGGGCGCCTTTGTACTTGAAATAGTCACTCATAGCTCTCGGCACATTCTGGGAATGGGCGCCACTGCCATCAGCAGCGAACTGCATTTTGACAGACAAAGCAACAGCATAGCCAAGCTTCGACACCTCGCGGCGCTGTTCTTGAGTGGCCGAACTGGTGATGCGGTTGGGCATCTTGGAGTAATCAAATGTAACGGTATCCAACTGCATGGCAAGAGTCTGACCATTAAAGGTTGTAGATGCTCTCAAACGGGGTTGCACAGGATAGCGGTAGTAGTGAATAATCTGCGACAGTGCAGTGGCCACACAGCCTGTGGGGCAATGAATACCACCATCAACAGGGCTGTACATATTATAGTCGGTACCGGCGTCGTTGCCCTGATCCCACTCTTCGTGCATCAACACATGTTCAGCGTTGCCCTTCACTCTTTCAGGCAAAGTCATATTAAAGAGGTCATTCCAATCTTCGGTATCGTCAAAATGGCGATTCTCGTCGGCAATCTGCACATCCTTCACCATTGCGACATAATCTTCCAACCACCAGCGCATATTGTCGGGCATCGGCACGTCTTTGCTAGGGAAGGTGCAATGTTCGTTGTAAGCGACGACAGGGTCGGTAGCTGTGTTGGCGGTCATAATAATCCACCCCCAGTCGGACACATTGAACAGAAATGCTGCCGGGACACCGAGGATTTCGTTGTCGAATTGGTACACCACTTCGAGTTCCGAAGCGTCCACACTTTGGCCCGTATAGTGGCTCATATAGTATGCTGCTGCGGATTTCACATCCTTTTCAGGCAGGTTGCGTGCATTAAGCACGGTCACAGAAGAAACTAACATCAAAACAGTTAGCAGTGAAAATACTTTTTTCATTTTATCATTATTTGTATTTATTTTCGCGGTGCAAAAATACGACTTTTATGCGAATTAGAGGAAAAAAAATACATAAAAAAGCAAAAAAAGCAGGGCGCTCCAATGCATTGGAGCGCCCTGCATGCTATTTGCCTTACAAGATATCTTATTCGGCGACAACCTCGAGGTTGAGCTCAGCCTTGATGTCTTTGTACACATTCACCTTGGCGGTGTAGGTACCGACAGCCTTGATAGCCTCGACAACGATGTTCTTGCGGTCCACATCGTAGTTGTGCTGCTCCTTCAGAGCCTCGGCAACCATGATGTTGTTGATACCACCGAAGAGCTGACCGTTTTCACCCACCTTGACAATGAGCTTCACAGTCTTGCCGTTGAGGGCAGCCTGCATGGTCTCGGCGTTCTTGCGGAGGGCTTCCTCCTTGTGGGCGCGCTGGCGCAGGTTCTCGGCGTGGATCTTCTTGTTCACCGGAGTGG
>JAFXUY010000128.1 GCA_017524785.1 Bacteroidales bacterium
CATCGAGTTCGACCCCGACTCGCACTATGTGGCCTATGTGCGCGCACGCTGCCGCTTCGCGCGCTACGAGTACGGCCCGTGGAGCGACCCGCTGGACTTCTGCCTCAACGGCAGCGGCATCGACGAGGCCGGGGCGGCCGACATAACCCTTACGCCGAACCCCGTTGCCGACCGTGTGACGGTGGCTGCCGAGGGGATGGAGAGCGTGGAGCTTATAGGCGCTGACGGCGCGGTGCTGCAGCGCAAGGAGTGCCGCGGCGAGTGCGTGCTCGACCTGCGCGGCCTGGCGGCGGGCATCTACATGGTGCGCGTCGGCACGGCACAGGGCACGGCCACGAAACGACTGGTGGTGCAGTAGCGTTTTTCCCTCGTGGCATAATAAAAGAGGTGCTTTCGCCGTTATAGGTGTGTAT
The DNA here is from genome assembly GCA_017524785.1 of Bacteroidales bacterium. GTDB lineage: Bacteria > Bacteroidota > Bacteroidia > Bacteroidales > P3 > Colimorpha. The sequence continues at coordinate 414 of JAFXUY010000128.1, forward strand.
CTTGATAATAGGAGCATAACATGAAAGAACTGGCAATGCACGTCTACGACCTGATGGAGAACTCCACGGCCGCCAATGCTAAGGATGTCAAGCTGACCATCGTCGACAGCTTGAAGAACAACGACTTCCACTTCACCATCGAGGACAACGGCAAGGGCATGAGCCCCGAATTCCTGGCCAAAGTGACAGACCCCTATACCACCAGCCGCACCACCCGCAAGGTGGGCCTCGGCCTGCCGCTGATAAAGATGAACACCGAGAAGTGCGGCGGCGGCATGAAGCTGACCTCGGAGGTGGGCGTGGGCACAAGGCTCGAGTTCTGGTTCGAGCACAACAACTGGGACCGCCCGCCGATGGGCGACCTGCCGGGCACCCTCGTCATGCTGCTCTCGGCACACGAGGATATACATTTCGTTATCACCTACCGCACCGACGAGGACGAGTTTGTGCTCGACACCGACGAGCTGAAGGAGGCCCTCGACGGCATGTCGATGAACGACATACATATCATCAACTACCTCAAGGAGATGATTTCCGAAAACCTGAAGGAAATCCACGCTAACGAATGAAGCGGATTGGAGTTTTGAGCGATACTCACGGCGTGGTGCCCAAGCAGGTGTACTCATTCTTCAATGACTGCGACGAGCTGTGGCACGCCGGCGACCTGGGCCCCGGTGTGCTCGACGAGCTGCGTGCATGGAAGGAAGTGCGCGCCGTGTGGGGCAACTGCGACAGCTTCGCCCTGCACTACGAGCTCGAGGAGCGCGCCTTCTTCGAGGTCGAAGGCCAGCGGGTGCTGATGACCCACATCGGCGGCTGGCCGGGCCACTACCCCTACGAGCTGCGCCGCACGCTGGAGCTGGCCAAGCCCGACATCTTCGTCTGCGGCCACAGCCACATCCTCAAGGTGATGTACGACAAGGACTACAATTTCCTGCACATCAACCCCGGCGCCTGCGGGCATCAGGGTTTCCACAAGGTTGGCACGCTGGTGAGGTTCACCATCGACGGCACGCCGAAAGACTTGGAGATATTGGATTTCCCCAAGTGAAAAAAAGAAAGAGCCGCAACCAGGCAGGTTGCGGCTCTTTCTTGTCTACTGCTATCCTGCGAATGGCTATTCGGCAGGAGTGACGGTTTCATCCGTAGGATTGCCCTCGCCCTTGGGGTTGGGACCGTATTGGTTGGGACCGTAGGTTGAGTCCATAAACATCCATACCAGGAATACGATGCTAATTGCCAATGCTATCAGCGCAAGCACTAAATAGAGTGCCATGTTGGACTGCGATGCCAGGCTGGCGAACATGCTCAGTACGCTACCGCCAACGGGCAGGAAATACCAGAAGCCCGATTTGCCGATGTCGTGCAGACGGCGCACGCTGACGGCAATGGTGGGAATGAGTATGGCGAGATAGTAGATGATGTAGATGTACAGGAACGGGCTCTTCAGTAGCGTGAGGGTGAGTTCCTCCACACCTGGGGCATCCATACCTTTGACGCTGGCTTCGATACTGACCGAAATGATAGGCCAAATCCAACAGCTGACCAATATCATCCCGATGATGAAATTAATCAGGGTGAACCACCAGAATTCCTTGCGACGTGCACGGCCGCTGAAATCGGCATACTGCTTGAAACATTTAATGAACCATTTCATAATTGTTAATGTTTTTGGTTAATAATAAGGTTATTTATTGTTTTTTGCCGGTATCTGCGAAATGACGACACCGGCAATGACTATGCACATGCCTGCCAGCTTGCCCCACGATAACGTCTCCTGCCCGATGAGCAAGGCTGCTATGAGCGAGAAGATGGGAATGGCGTTGTTGAAGATGCATGCCTCGGAGGCTCCGAGGTTGCGCACGCCGTAGTTGTAGCCGGCATAGGCGAGGGTGGAGCAGAAGAGTCCGAGAACGAGCAGCAACAGCAGCATCTTGGGGCTCCACGACAGCAGCGGCAGGGCCGAGCTGTCGAAGGCGAACATCAGTGGCAGGAAGTAGGCGAGGCCTATGACGTTCTGCCAGGTGGTGACGACGAGCGGGTGGTATTTGTCGACCACCTTGACGAGGAGCAGTGTGTAGACAACAGCGATTATTACGGCGCCGGAGAGGAAGAGGAGGCCTTTGAGGTTGCCGGTGAGTCCTTCGCCGCCGAGCAGCATGATGAAGACACCCGTGAGCGACAGCACCACACCGACAATCAGTGGCAGGCGTATGCGCTGGCGGTAGGCTATCCACATGCCGAAAGGAACGAAGAGAGGGATGGTGGCAATGACGACAGAGGCCAGCGAGCCGCTGACGAGCTGCACGCCCGAGGTCTCGCAGAGGTGGTAGATGAACGGCTCGCAGAGAGCGAGGAGGAGGAACCATTTGATGTCCTGCTTGCGTATGCGTTGCAGGCGGCGTGTAAGCGCCAGTGCCGGCAGCATGACGAGCGAGGCTATGGCCAGTCGGATGGTGATAAGCACGGTGACCGTCATGTGCTCCTCGGTCAGGAACAGCTCCTTGGTCATGATGAAGCTGATGCCCCAGAAGATGACCGAGAAGGTGATGAGGATATATGTCAGCAGTTTGGAGTTCATTGCTCTATTGCTTGAATGTTTGATTGCTTGAATGTTTAATATCAATTTTCAACTTTCAATTTTCAACTATCTAGAACGGGTAGTTGATGCCGAAGTTGGTTACTATCTGGTTGAAGCGCCAGTGTGGCGGACGGAAGCGGTGCGAGGTGGCGTAGCCGGGGTCGTAGAGCGGTATGCCGAGGTCGAGGCGCAGGGTGGCTATGGAGACCGAGACGCGGAGTCCGAGGCCAACGCCCACGGCCACTTCGGTGGGTATGCTGTTCCATTTTATCTCGCCGCCAGGGTATTGTTCCGATGGGTTTAGGAGCCATACGTTGCCCATGTCGGCGAAGACGGCGCCCTCGAAGATGCCTGCTATCGGGAAGCGGCCTTCGAGGTTGAGGACGAGCTGCAGGTCGCCCACGCGTTCGAGCATGTCCTCGCTGCCATAGTAGGCGCCGGGGCCCAGGTGGCGCAGCTGCCAGGCACGCATGGTGGTGGGACCGCCGCCAAAGAAGCTCTTCTCGTAGGGCATGGAGATGGAGTTGCCGTAGGGCAGGCCTACGCCGATAAGGAGACGGGCCACGAGCGAGCTGCGGGTGCCTATGTAGTGGTAGCGGGTCCATTCGGTGCCTAGGCGTACGTATTGGGCATAGGGCACGCCGAGAATCTGGCGCACGCCGTTGCTGTCGGTCTCGATGCCGGCCACGCGGCCTATGCCTGCCAGCAGGTTGCCTGCCGATTCGAACGAGAGGTGGAGCACAGAGAAGTTGTTGCGTGTGCCATACTGCTGGTTGCTGTAGGTGTAGTCGTAGCGGCCGTCGAGGATGAAGTGCGAGCTGTACTGGTATTTGAGGCGCAGGTCGGAGAGCTGGTTGAGGCGGGCCAGGAAGTTGGGGTCGAGGTTGAGGATGCGTACGAAGGTCATCTCGACGGGCAGCAGCTGGTGGGCTATGTTCTTGTTCCAGCGCCAGGTGTAACCGAACGAGGTGTTGGCCAGTATGCGCTCGTAGTAGTAGCGGTACTGGTAGCTGCCGCCTAGGGAGATGAGGGTGTGGGGCTTGGTGCGGTAGAAGCGGATGCCGTTGGCGAAGGGCAGCAGGAAGGCCGGTATGTCGAGCGACATCTCGAGGTCGGCCTCGAAGGCGCTGAAGTTGTCGTAGAAGCCGCTGCCGCTACGGCGGAAGATGAGCTTGGGCAGCTCTATCAGCATCGAGCTTTTGACGCGCAGCAGCTCGGCGCCGCCGAAGAGGTTTTTGTGCTGGTATTCGATAGAGGTCTGCAGACCCAGGTTGCCGCCGGAGAGGAATGACGAGCTGTCGGACGAGCCGAGGGGCGATGCGTTGGTGACCTCGAGCGAGAGCGACAGGCGCTGCATGGTGGCGTTGATGAGGCGTATGTTGGCGTCGACGAGTGGCAGTGTGTCGGTTGACGACGGCGACTCGACGAATTCGATGTTGATATACTTGAAGGTGCGCAGTCCGAGGAGCGAGGTGTAGGTGTTGGCGATGTAGCGCGGACGGTATGTCATGCCCGGGAAGACTGCCAGCGAGCGGCTGATTGTCTGAGGGCGTATGGTCATCGGGCGGTCGTAGATATACTGTAGGTCGATGCGGCGTGTGGCACCGGGGTAGGTGTAGATGAGGGTGTCGAACTGGCGCGGCTCTTCGCGCAGGTTGGCGGTGCTGTTGGGAAATATGTTGATGTTGTTGATATGGTAGACTTTGAGGCCAGTGCCGTCGACCACGACTTCGATGCTGAGGTGGCCGCTGTGGTAGGTGGTGTCTACCAGGAACGAGATATTGTCGCCCGAGGCGTGGAAGTATCCCGATTCGCGCAGGTTCGATGCTATGCGGGCGCGCTCGGCGGCCAAGACCTCTTGGTCGTAGTAGTCGCCCTCGTGCAGCGGCGAGTCGCTGCGCCACTCGTCGAGCATCTTGGCTATGGTGCTGTTGTCGGTGCGGTAGAGCACTTCGTCAATCACGTAGCGCTGCTTGGCGCTGATGTGGTATCCTATGGTGATGTCGCGTTTGCGGCGTTGGGTCTTGAGGTCGAGGGTGTCGAAGGTCACTTTGGAACCGAAGCAGCCTTTGCTTTCGAGCAGTTGCTGCAGTTGCTGCGCCGAGCGGCGGGCCTTGTTCTCGTCGTAGGGAACAGTGGCCTGACCTATACGTCGCCAGTAGTTGCCCCAGAAGGTGCTGTCGCTGGGCGAGGCCCAGTTGTAGATGTACATTCCCACGCGGCCGAACATCAGCAGTCGGCTGTTGGGCTTCTGCAGCATGTAACTCTTCGACTTCTTCAGTGCTGCCGACACCTCGGGTGGCACATCGCTGCTGTCGGCCATGTTTATGTCCACCACCTGCCGGTAGAGTGCATGCTCGTCGTCGGCAAGGTAGCGCGTGTTCGTGCAGCTTGCTGCAACGACAGCCAGCAGGATGATGATTATATATGGCAGTCTACGCTTCAAGGGTGTTGAGGATGATGTCGGTGCTGCCGAGGTTGCGGCGCATCAGTTTGAGACAGGCGTCCGAGGCGGCACGGTAGACCTCCTCGTCGGTGAACCATTTCCGTAGTAACGACACATCGGGCTGCTCGTCGACCGTCATGCCGCCTCCGAGTTCGATGATGTCGTGCGCCTCCTGGAACTTGCGCCAGTTGGGACCGAAGACTACGGGCTTGCCGTAGGCCACGGCTTCCAGTATGTTGTGTATGCCAACTCCGAAGCCTCCGCCGATATACGCCACGTCGGCGTAGCGATAGAGTTTGGAGAGTATGCCGATGTTGTCGATGATGAGGACAGAACGCTTAACTCTTAACTCATAACTCATAACTCTTAACTGCGAATATCTCACGCTGTCGGGGAAAAGGGCTTCGATGCTGCGCAGGTGCTCTTCGTGTATCTGGTGCGGAGCGATGACAAGTCGTTCGGGGAACCACTCCTTGCCGTCGCGCAGACGTGCCAGCAACTGCTCGTCGGGCGGCCATGTGCTTCCCGCCACCATCACCTTCCCTTCGTAGCCTTGCAGGAAGGTCTCCGCTGTGGCGTCGCCCTCTGCGGCGGTGGCTATCTGGTGCACGCGGTCGTAGCGCGTGTCGCCGGCAAGGCTGCAATGCTCTATGCCGTGGGCTTTCAGCAGTTGCAGGCTCTCCTCGTTCTGCACGAAGAGGTGGCGAAAGCACTCCTTCAGCTGCAGCAGATACCATCTGCCCCATGGTTTGAAGAAATACTGGCCGGGGCGGAAGATGGCGGAGAATATGTATGTGGGTATACTCCTCCGGCGCAGTTCGCCCAGGTAGTTGAACCAGAATTCGTACTTCACGAAGAATGCCACCGTGGGCTTCACGGCGTCAAGGAAGCGCCGCACGCTGCATGGCAGGTCGGGCGGCAGGTAGAGCACGGCGTCGGCCTGCGCGTAGTTCTTCCTCACCTCGTAGCCCGAGGGCGAGAAGAAGGTGACCACTATGCGGCAGTCGGGGTGCAGTTCTTTGTAGCGTTCCAGCACAGGGCGTGCCTGTTCGAACTCGCCCAGGCTGGCGGCGTGGAACCATGCTACACGAGCTGAAGGCTGTGAATTGTGAATTGAGATTCGGGTGCGCCAGCCCGAAACCATCAGTCGTGCCTTCTCGTGGCCGCAGAGCGCCGCCACACGCACACCCAACGTGTAAAACCAAATGCCTATAGTATAGATTGTCCTCATCGGAAATGTCTCCTTGAACTCCCTGTACTCCTTGAACTCCTTGAACTCCCTGAACTCCCTGAACTCCCTGAACTCCTTGAACTCCCTAGTAGTAATAATAGTCATACGTCGTCTTGCCCATCAGCGGGAACATCCATGTCAGCTTCACGCCGTAGAGCAGGTCGAAATATCTGTTGTTGTCCTTGCCGTTGAGGCCCATGACATTGTCGATAGTGTAGGGGCGGCTCGACCAGCTGAAGCACTGGCTGATGTCGAAACTGATACGCACGTTGACGTATGTGGAATAGTTGCTCATGAACACGAAGCCTATGCTCTCGGTCAGTATGGCGCCGTTGCGCAGGTGGTCGTACAGCTTGCCGTATTCGTCCACCACCTGTGGCACTGGGGCTTCGGTGTATTCTTGGTGAAACACCGTCTGCTGCATGAACCAGCCGCCGCTGAGTTTCAGCATCAGGCCTGAGTTGGGGTTGCCTTTCAGCACCGGGATTATCTTACCGCCGCCGATGCGTGCGGCGATGCCGCGGTTGTAGGCGGTGACATATCCGTCCGTGCCGCCCCAGCCGTAGGCTATGCCGTTGGGCAGGTAGACATTGGGCATACGCTCGCTGCGCTGCTGCAGGTTGTCGCTGCTCCAGCCGAACCACAGGTCGGCGTCCAGGGTCACCAGCCAGTTGCTCTTGTATTTGTAGTCGCAGTTGATGGCGAAGTCCAGCCATGGGCTGGCATAGAGGTCTTTCATGCCGCCGCCCAGGGCGCCGTTGCTGGCGTTGCCGCTGCCGGGCATCATTATTCCCGCCGTGAAACCTATCACGTGGCACTCCAATGTGTCGGCGCTGAGCTTCACCTGAGCATGCGACACACTAAATGTCAGCAGTATTAGTGTTGTTATTATCAGTCGCTTATTTGTCACTGTTCACTTGCAATTTTCGATTTTCAACTATCAATTCAATTTTTATTCGTACTTTTGCACTCCATTTTTAACGAAACTTATTATTAATTATTGTATAGAATAGTCAAAAATTATGGCAAAAGACTTTCCCAAACGCAGTGAGAACTACTCCGAATGGTACAACGAACTTGTCGTCCGTGCCGACCTCGCCGAGCAGAGTGCCGTGCGCGGCTGCATGGTCATCAAGCCCTATGGCTACGCCATCTGGGAGAAGATGCAGCACCAGCTGGACAAGATGTTCAAAGAGACCGGCCACCAGAACGCCTACTTCCCCCTCTTCATCCCCAAGAGCTTCCTCAGCCGCGAGGCCGAGCATGTCGAGGGCTTCGCCAAGGAGTGCGCCGTGGTGACCCACCACCGCCTCATGAACGCCCCCGACGGCAGCGGCGTCGTGGTCGACCCCAGCGCCAAGCTCGAGGAAGAGCTCATCGTGCGCCCCACCTCCGAGACCATCATCTGGAGCACCTATAAGAACTGGATCAAGTCCTACCGCGACCTGCCCATCCTCTGCAACCAGTGGGCCAATGTCGTGCGTTGGGAGATGCGCACCCGCATGTTCCTCCGCACCGCCGAGTTCCTCTGGCAGGAAGGCCACACCGCCCACGCCACCCGCGAGGAGGCCGAGGAGGAAGCCCGCCGCATGCTCGAGGTCTACGCCGA
>JAFXUY010000010.1 GCA_017524785.1 Bacteroidales bacterium
CCGGCGAGAAGTAAAGGTGCGGAAAGAATGCTTGCTATCAGCAGCATACCAAGTGCTATTGCCAGCATAACCAGCAGTTGCATCAACGGGTGGGTAGACTTTTTCATAGTAAGTGACCCCGGCGGGATTCAAACCCACGACTTTCGGAACCGGAATCCGACGTTCTATTCAGCTGAACTACGGGGCCAGACTTCTAAACAAAGCATATTAGTAACAACGAAGTGACCCAATTATTGTATGTCGACGAAAAAAAATTTGCCGTATCAGTTTTTTTGTTTACTTTTGCAGACACATTAAAGAGTCCACACTATGGCAATGTATATATATAATATACTGAATGCAAAATATATGCGCGTAGCACTGACGGTGTGCCTCATGGCGTTGTGCCTGTCTGCCACCGCCCAGTCGGGTCTATATGTGGCCAGCGAGAAGCCTGTGAAGAACATTCAGAAAGCCTTACACCATGCACCCGTATTCCACCTGCTGCTACACTATGGGCAGGGCGAGAGCACATATACGGTGAGCGACCTTGACCTGCTGGACTCGGCCTACCGGCTGGCATTCGACGTGGAAAACCCGATGTACTACACAATGACCATCGAAGGCTACGGCGGTAGCGACGAACACCTGACAAAAGAGCGTGTCGACGGTGTATACCGCTATTTCGCACAGCGTTGCGGAGCCAAGTTCCCCATACGCACAGCACGCAATCCCATACACTGCTCATGCAATGGCGACACTGTAGAGACGCTGCGCTTCGAAGTTCCGGTAAACATGGCAACCTACGATTGCACTGAACTACCCGATGCACGACGACTGCTCAACAAGAGCATAAGACTCGACGGCTGTGTGCTTGTAACTTTCCGCAACAACCCCGACGAATGTGTTGGGACGGCACGCGGATGCTTTGTGCCCAAAGCAGACAGCATAGTGCGCGGTTACTACGCATCGATGGTGTTGAGCCGCGGATCGGTCTACGCCGTAGATAACACAAAGGACACCTGTCCTGACAACCTTGAAATCACCATTGAAGACCACCTCGACTACCGCTCGGTGGTGGAACAATACAGCCTTATCCCCCACCCCAAACAGATGCTGGTGCAGGCTGGTTACGTGGTGATAAAAAGCAACTGGGCCCGCGGCATTGACAGTTGCCGACTTGCGCAGAAAGACTCCATATATATCCGCATTCCTGCCACCCCAGAGCAGGTTGCTGCCAAGCTTAAATTCTTCGCCAAGGTGAAGGGCAGCAAAGGTGTGGAATACAAGGCACTGCCTACACGACGGTCGCCAGGCAAGGGTGAGGTGATGCTACAGGCACCCATCAACGTCACGCAATTCGACACAATATATATTGGCAAGCGTATTCAGGACAACGAAATAGGGAAATACTTCTTCCCCGTTGACGGTCCCACCGAAGCTGCTGCTTTCGAAGTAGGTGGCAAATATTACATAGCCTATCGTCCCTCAAAGCGTGGCGGATACGAACTGAAAAAGCCCCTCAAAGAACTATTCCGCATAATTCCCGAGCAAGAGGAGGAGACACCCTCCGAGAGGGCAAAAGACCGCAAGAAAGATAATCCAGAAGAGACTATCGAGGATTGAACCATTACCACATTAATGCATTTACACTTTTAAGAAATGGCATATTTACAGACTGATGTGACCAAGGTCACCACACGTGTACTACAAAACATGAAAGTCAGCGGTGAGAAAATAGCCATGCTGACGGCCTACGACTATTCGATGGCCTCTCTGCTAGAGAGCACCAAGATTGACGTTGTGCTGGTGGGCGACTCGGCCGCCAACGTCATGGAAGGTCACAAGACCACACTGCCCATCACACTTGACGAGATGATTGTGTACGCCACCTCTGTGGTTCGCGCCATACACCGAGCCCTCGTGGTAGTAGACATGCCCTTCGGCACATACCAAGGCAATTCAAAGCAAGCCCTTGCCAGCGCTATACGCATCATGAAAGAGACGGGCGCCGATGCCATCAAGATGGAAGGTGGTGAAGAGATACTCGAAAGCATACAGCGCATTCTATCGGCAGGCATTCCTGTGATGGGACACCTAGGTCTCACCCCACAGAGCATCAATAAATTCGGCACCTATGCCGTGCGAGCCACCGAACAGGAAGAGGCCGACCAAGTAAAGAAAGACGCACTTATTCTACAAGAGGCCGGCTGCTTTGCAATAGTATTTGAGAAGATTCCTGCAAAGCTGGCTGGCGAAGTAACAGCCGAGCTTAAAATACCAACAATAGGTATCGGCGCAGGGTCACAGGTCGACGGACAGGTGCTGGTGCTACAGGATATGCTAGGCATCACACGCCAGTTCAAGCCGCGCTACCTACGCACATACGGCACCTTTGGCGAGGATATAGCCAACGCCATCAGGCACTACATCAACGACGTGAAGAGCTGCGATTTCCCGAACGAGAAAGAGCAGTACTAATACAAACAGAGAGCCCCTGCGATGCAGGGGCTCTCTGTTTATGCATTTAAGTTGCACTATTTCTCTTCCTGCTTGGAAGTGTTTGGCTTGGGGGCAGATGCTGGTGTAGCAATACTGGCACGCATGTCGGTATCGGCTTGGATGTTCTTCATGCGATAGTAGTCCATGATACCAAGATTACCGTTGCGGAAGGCTTCGGCCATTGCCAGAGGCACTTCGGCCTCGGCCTGGATAACTTTTGCACGGGCTTCCTGTGCTTTTGCCTTCATCTCCTGCTCCTGTGCAACAGCCATGGCGCGACGCTCCTCGGCTTTAGCCTGGGCGATGTTCTTGTCGGCATTGGCTTGATCCATCTGTAGCTGGGCACCGATGTTCTTACCCACATCTATATCAGCAATATCAATGGAGAGAATCTCGAATGCTGTGCCACTGTCTAGACCTTTGGTGAGGACCAGTTTGGAAATGCTGTCGGGGTTCTCAAGCACCTGCTTGTGCGAAGTGGCCGAACCAATGGAGGTAACAATACCCTCGCCTACACGGGCAAGGATGGTCTCCTCGCCTGCGCCACCTACGAGCTGCTTAATATTCGTGCGCACAGTGACACGGGCTTTTGCGATGAGCTGGATGCCGTCTTTGGCAACAGCAGCGACAGGAGGCGTGTCGATAACCTTGGGGTTGACGGAGGTCTGAACAGCCTTGAGAACATCGCGTCCAGCAAGGTCGATAGCTGTAGCGGTCTTGAAATCGAGATTCATATTGGCTTTGTCGGCGCTGATAAGGGCATTGACCACACTGCCGACATGACCGCCAGCAAGATAATGGGCTTCAAGGTCGTTCTGCTTAATTTTAAGGCCTGCTTTGGAAGCTGATATAAGGTTACCCACAATCACCGAAGGCGGCACCTTGCGGAATCGCATGAAAATAAGCTGGACGAGAGAGGTGTAGACACCACTGACAAGGGCCTGAAACCATATGCCTATCGGCACAAGGTAAAGGAATAGGATGAGCGCGACAGCGCAGATTACGATGATGATAACTGTTGTCATAATATAAATGTGTTAATGCGTTAATTTGCGAAACGGGCGTCGGTAATTTCCACGACATCGATACGGTAGCCCTCGATGGCGACAACCTCGATGGGGTGGTCTGGATCTATGAACTTGTTGACTGCATGGACTTCGACCGGCTGACCGTCGAAGAGCGCCTTTCCTGTGGGAGCCAGACGTGAGATGGTGGTACCGCGGGCACCAACTTTGACAACAGGTTCAAGTTGGTTGACACGGCTATCGCTTTCTTCGTTGAGGCTGAAGCGGCTCCATGTCTTACGCTTAAGAAACAGAACCATAAGAAGCAAACACAGCGCAATGGCGCAGAGGAGGACTATCGTGCCCACACGTGTGCCGAAAAGCGCGTAAGTCTGCCAGACGCCGAAGCCAATAAGTATGACTCCAAATATGCCTGCAACACCACCCGGAAGAGCAACAATCTCGAGGGTAAGAAGGATAATGCCTAAAAGAAGGCAAATGATTAGCAATGTCGTGTTCATCTATTGTATTATTCTTGGATTTCGCTTGTCAGTTGTTTGTCAAGGAGCGCATGATGCATTGGTAGTAGTTCGGAGTAGGAACCGTGTTTGACTGCACATTTTCCGTGACAATGGACGAGAATGGCGCACTGTTCGGCCTGTTCTTCTGTGTGTCGACAGATGTCCACAAGCGCCTTTATGACATAGTCGAAGGTGTGTACATCGTCGTTCCAGAGGACCAAAGAACAGCCACTGTCTTCAAGAGTGTCAACCTCTTCGCTAGTATCGGGGTCTACGTATGGCTTTTTTTCGTCCATTGTAATTGTAGTGTTTTAGTTAATTCAGCAATGCGACAGCTTGCGCCGAGATACCCTCTTGTCGGCCTTCGAAGCCAAGGTGCTCTGTGGTTGTTGCTTTTATGGATACCTGCGAAAGATCGACGGTCAGTGTGTCGGCAATTTTTTGACGCATTTGCTGAATATATGGTGCCAGCTTGGGGCACTGAGCCACCACTGTGGCGTCAATGTTGCCAATAGTATAGCCATGCTCACGGAGCAGTTTGGCTACATGAGCCAACAGCTTAAGGCTACTTATACCCTTGTACTGCGGGTCTGTGTCGGGGAAATGTTTGCCTATGTCGCCAAGGGCAGCAGCACCCAAGAGTGCATCACATATAGCATGTAGTAGCACGTCGGCATCACTGTGGCCAATTAGACCATGTGTGTGGGGGATAGAAACACCGCCAATCCATAGCGGCAGCCCCTCACCCAACTGATGCACATCGTACCCCGTACCAATCCTCATAACCTATACAATCATTTGGTAGGCATCATTTCCATAGAAAGGCCAAGACGAATGGTGTTGGCCAGAGGGCTGGTAGAGATGCGGGTTGTTGGTATAAGATATGCAAGGTCAAAAGCGAAGACGCTATAGCGGAGACCAGCACCGATAGTGACATACTGGCGGCCACCTTTATTTTCGTGTTCCCAGAAATAACCGATGCGAGCGGCGAATGTCTCGGCATACCAGTATTCTGCACCTACCGAGAGTTGTATCTCCTGAAACTCCTCCTGCATGCCGCCCGGGGCATCCATGAAACTCTGGAGAGCGCCCTGCACAACGCCAATGTTATTGTATTCGGTGAGATTGTTGGCATAACGGGTGGGATAGTCGACGCCATCGCGAGTATAAGGACGTGTGGGCACAAGGAGTTTGTTGGCATCAAGGAGCAAACTGATTTTATTGTATTGGTCTATCTTGTTAGTGTAGCGTCCACCAATGCGGAGGTTGGCAGGCAGGAACTCCTTGTCGTTATCGTCGTCAGAGTAACTGAGTTTTGCACCAAGGTTTGAAATGAAGGCGCCAAGGGCTAGTGCCTGTGTAGCGTCTATGTCACCCTGATAATAGACACCTATATCGGCTGCCAGCGAGTTGGCTGCGTGAGTGGTGGAGTGACCAGCGCCGTCCTCAACGGTGGCACCATTAGTAAGGTCACTGCGGATATAGCGGCCCGAGGCACCAAGACTAAGGTTATCGTTGAGCTTAAGAGCATAAGTCATGTCGAACAAGAACTCGTTGGGATGAATAACCTGAAGGACATCGCCTTCATTATTGGTGTTGTCAATGTCGCCGAGGGTGAAGTATGTCAGACCTGCTGCAACCGTGGAGCGACTGTTGATACGATAATATCCGCTGAGGTAGAAGAGATTCATATCTCCGACATGAAGGTTGCGTAACCATGGGGTGTATGTAAGGCCGATACCCATGTTACCCTCTACGAAGGCAAACTTTGCGTTGTTCCAGTGGGCTGAATAAAGGTCGGGAGTGGAGGCTACACCGATATCGCCCATTCCGCTGGAAACGGCATCGGGGGCAATAAGGAGGATAGGCATACCTGTGGAGATATAGTTCTTGTATTGACCAGTCTCCGAATAGGACTGACAATAGGCGGCGAAAGCCACCATGGTGAACACTGTCAGCAGAATGAGTCTTTTCATCTATTTTACTGTTTGATTACTTAATTTGAAAATAACGAAGGTTGTAATGTTTTATTGTGTCAGCGGACAATAAGTTTTGTTGTCGACTGTCTGGTGACACCTGAATCGAGCGTGACAATGAGTCGGGCCATGTAGAATCCTGGAGCCACTGAAGAAAGGTTCCATCGCACTGGCCCCAACACCTGACTTGTACCTATGGCCACTGGAATGAAACTCTGCACAAGGACACCCTGAGATGAGTAAATCTGCAGAAGTGCCGACTTTACAGCTTCCGGCTCGCTGGCTTCGCAATGGAAAACGGCATATTCGGTGGCCGGGTTTGGAAAAACAGAAAGTGAAGAGATGCCAGGGTCATCGGAAGGCCTGACGCAGAAGTCAACTGTGGCCGTGGACGAGTAGCCCCAAATATTCCATGCCTTTACTGTGAGGGTATGAAGACCGGGAGTAAGGTTGCTGAAGGTGTATCGCAACTCTCCGCCACGTGGGTTGACGTGATCTGGCTGGTAAAAATCGTTGAGGACCACCAACGTTCCTGGTATACCGTCAAGGGTGGCAGTAATGTCGTGTCCAAGGCCAGAACCAAAGGCATTGATGCCCACAGAGTCGGCGAGCATGGCAATAAGTGTCGGGGTGTCACTTGCGAGACCACCATTGCGGAAGTTGGTGTCACCGATGAATAGCCGTATATCGGGTCTCAGTTCCGAAATGACGACGTCCTCGTTGAGGCCGCCGAAAAGTATGTTGCCGTATGATCCTGTAGCATCATCTGTGCCACTGACGGCATAATGACTCAATTTACCGTAGTCGTACTGGTATTGCACGTCGCGCGGGACAGTAAAAGTATAGGTGAAGCGACCACCCGACACAACCTCACTGCCTTTGTACAACACACTCTTCTGTTGAAAGAATCTAACCTCCGAACCGGGATTGTCGTTGGCAAGTGTAGATGCCTCTGTCTCGCGGTCGAAGACAATTGGGAAGACTGTGCCGTCGAAGTCGGGAATGAGGTTATCATCCGCATCGCGCACCTCTCCACTGACAGTGACCTGGGAGAGCACCTTTGCAGTGTCGGCCACACCTTCACGCACCTCATGGTTGTCGATATGCGTAACCACCACCCTATTCTGCGGAACGCTTAAACGTAGAGCCGGGTCACCGGAAAGACCTATGCACAATGGCACAGCGGTGCGGTTACGAGCCATTCGCAGGGCGTCCCCAATGGTGTTCGAATGGTCTAGGGCGTAGAGAACCAAATCCGTGTTGAAGCGCTCGTTGTGACTTATCGGGCGTGCCGCACTGATAATTCCTATAGCAGCTCCGTCAGCCAACAGGCTCATCTCGGCGCCAGACAGGTCATCGGGAATGTCGTGCCATCCATACGAGCATGTGCTGGTGACCATTAGCGGCAGGCGGTCCACATTCGTGTATGCCGAAAGATCCGATGGCTCAATGTATCGCTCCGTGCCGATATATTTCTGCGAACCGTGACCGACATAGTTGAGCAGCAGGCAACCGTAGTTCATCCGTTGGCGCAACGCATTGTTCAGGTCCGGATAGTACGAACCGATTGCCCCGCTCTGCTGGCGGTAGGCATCCGCATATAGGCGGTCGATATTGATGGCCGGGAAAAGGGCTTTTATTCGATTCGCTGTAACCTCGGAAGAATGCACAAAAGAAGTGTCGCCGCTGCGCGATGGGTCCGCATCGTCGGCCAACAGAGCCACATAGTTGCGCCAGTCGCCACCGTCGCCGTTGGCAAGGTCGCGCCGCGTCAGATAACCCTCTATCTTATCCACCATGTGAACTGCCTCGCCGACATTCTTTGCCGGCAAACGCCCCACACCTACATCCAGGCTCTGCGACGGCGAGCCATACTCATGCTCTTCAAGATAGCCCAGCATATCGTCGCTGCAGTACGAACCGCCCTCCGGGTCGAACGAGGCTGTCGTCTCGAACGTGATCACCGTCGGCAACCGCAGGCCCATCAAGTCGCGGTTGTCATACGTAGCCTTGCCGAACAGCAGTAGCCATCGCGGCGGGGCCTCCGGATGCGTCTGGCGCAGGTGGCGCAAGAACGAGCGTATTGCCATCGGGTCCTGCTTGCCCGACGAGAACTCGTTGTACACTTCTCGGTCGCTCACCACAACCGTCGTCACTCCGTCTACAACCTCGTGTAGCGAGGCCAGCCGTTGTGCCTGCTGGCGGAACATCTCGTTGCAGACTATCACATAGTCCGCCTGCCCGCTGCCATGGAGGTCCTGGTTGGCAAGCGGTTTCACATCGGCAGGTGCCGGACAGGCCGCCACGTCGAAAAGAACATACTGGCGCGGGCCGCCCAGCGTGTCCGTCCATCGCCCCCCGTCTACAGTCATCTCTCGCTCGGCTCCCGCAGTGGTCACCTCCCACACCCTTGGTGCTCCACCACCTACAACATATTCAAGCCCACGCCCATCCGAATAGCGCGCCACAACCTGGCCGCCCGTGAAGCGCAGCGGCACCCTGCCGCTCATCTCCACATAGTCCAGATACCCCTCTGCCGTGCTCTCGCCAGCCCTGAACGTGATGGCGAACGTAACGCTCTGCCGCTGTCCGCTCAAAGCCTCCAGCCACTCGTCGTACATCAGGTTGCCCGACATTCGGTGCTCCGTCGAAAAACCCGTCGTACTGATTTCGAAAACGCCAGGCAACGAACCCTTATACGCCAACGCATAGCGCAAGCGCACATCTGTGGCCTGCGCGGGCAGGCTCAACGTAACACTGCGCGACGGAACGGCAGTCGAAAACCTTTCCCCAACCCATATCTGACCCGTATGGAAAATATTGTACAGGTCGTTGTTCACAGCCGTAACCGCCGTATACCAGTCAAGCACCGTATCGGCAGATGCTACACCCACCAATGGTACACGCCTGGGCGATCGCGCCGAAGTTGTAAGGTAATAGTAGTTCGCGCTGGCATACGAATGCCGGCGCAACTCCCACCGGGCATCACCCTCGTCATAGCGCCACACATCGGCACCCTCACCGAAGAAAAGAATATAATCGCCACCATTGAACAAGCCGTCTGCGGCCACATCAACCACATCTATGGCAATTGGCCGTAGGTCCGAAGTCGTCGTCAGACTGTTGCTCGTGGACAACTGCCCCCCGCCGCCGCCGTACATGCCTATCGATGCTATCGGAACACCAGACAATGCCGGTATCTCCGAAATGCCGACACGGTAGATTCCCGCACTCTCCACTTTCAGCTGCCACCATTGACCGTCCGAAAGCACCGACGACTGCGAAAACACAGCCCCGCTACACATCAATGCAGCCAACGCCACAATGGTCTTTAAGATTTTCCTAATTTTCACCCACATATAACGCACAACACAACATTATATTATGTCAGGCGATAAAATCGGCGATAATCTTGTCGGTAGATATACCTTCGGCTTCTGCGTAATAGTTGCGGACTATTCGGTGGCGCAGAACATTGAAGGCTACTGCGCGCACATCCTCGCAGTCGGGCGAGTATTTACCATGCATGGCAGCATGTGTTTTGGCTCCCATGACAAGATACTGCGATGCTCGTGGCCCCGCACCCCAGGAGATATATTTTTGGACACCGGATTGATTGATTGTCTGATTGCCCGAGTTAGGGCGTGTCGATGAAACAAGTCGCACCGCATATTCAACAACATTGTCGGCTACTGGCATACGACGAATAGCCTGCTGAAAGGCAATAATCTGTTCGGCGGAAAGCAGTTGCTGCGGTTCGGCGACATGGTCTGCAGTGGTCTGCTTCACTATATCCATTTCTTCCTCAAACGAGGGGTAATCGAGCCTTACGTTAAACATGAAGCGGTCGAGCTGGGCCTCGGGCAGCGGATAGGTACCCTCCTGCTCGATGGGATTTTGCGTAGCAAGAACAAAGAAGGGGGCCGGCAGCGGATAAGTAGTGCCCGCTACAGTCACGGCATGTTCCTGCATGGCCTCGAGGAGGGCGGCCTGGGTCTTTGGGGGGGTACGGTTGATTTCGTCAGCAAGAACAACTCCTGCGAAGACAGGGCCTTTGACAAAGCGGAACTGACGGTTCTGATCAAGAATCTCGCTGCCGGTTATGTCGGTAGGCATGAGGTCGGGAGTGAACTGAATACGGCTGAAACTCAAGCCGAGTGTTTTCGCCAATGTATTTACCATAAGGGTCTTTGCCAGTCCCGGAACACCAAGCAACAGGCAGTGCCCGCCAGTGAAAACCGACAACAGCAGACTATCAACAGCCTCGTGCTGGCCGACAATAACTTTGGCTATTTCACCACGGAGGGCATTATATTTCTCAACAAGGAGATCAAGGGTTTCTTTGTCAGACATCATTGAAGGTTTTTGAAGACACAGTCTTTATATTCATTAGAGAGATGGATATAGGTGATGGACATCTGTTTTGCAGCCCACTGTTGCAGTCTCTTCTGCTTGGCGTTGGCAAGGGCGGCATTGTAGATATTGTCGTAGTCGTCTGTGAGGTTAGCCTGATGGGAGGCCAGCTTATGGTTGAGCCTTACAATGCGATAGGCCGAGCGACCCTCGGCGGTATGCATCATGGTGGCCGGAGATATCTGACCCTCGGTCATTGCAGAAACAGCAATGCCTGTATAAATGTCAGACACAGACTTTGAATCGAAACGTGTGGTGCCGTCATTGGGGTTGACGGCCGTGCCACCCTGTTTGGCGTTAGATGCGGTACTGTATTTACGGGCTGCATCCTCGAACGTGATACTGCCAGCGCGAATCTGGTCGGCAACGCTGTCTAGCCGCATACGTGCTTCAAGCAGGTCTTCGGGCGACACCTGCGGCGTGATCAGTATGTGGCGGGCATTGATGGTATTGCCGCGACGTTCTATTAGCTGGATAATATGGAAACCATACTGTGTCTCGACAATCGGCGACACCTCGCCAGGCTTCAGCGCAAAGGCAGCCGACTCGAAAGCGCCCACCATATCTCCACGGGAGAAGAAGCCCAATTCTCCACCTTTCTTTGCCGAACCCGGGTCCTGCGAATATAAGGTCGCCAACATGGCAAACTTTTCTCCCTTGAGCACACGCTCGCGCAACTCGGCCAACTGTGTGCGTACCCGGTCACGCTCGGCTTCGGAAATCTGTGGTGCAATGACTATCTCCGACAGCTCGTAACGTTCAGGCATCATAGGCAGACTGTCCTGCGGCAGGGAGTTGAAGAATTCAGTAACCTCGCGAGGGGTGATAGTGACGTCTTCTGTGAGCTGGTATTCTACACGACGGCTCAAGAGGCTGTTGCGTATCATACGCTGGTACTGTTCCTTGAGTTCGTCATAGGTAAAGCCCGTCTGTTCTCTCAAGTTCTCGCGTGTGCCGTAGTTGCGCATATCGTTCTTGAGGTAGTAGTCCACATACTGGTTCACCTCGTCGTCGCTCACTTCCACGCTGTCAATTTCGCCTTTATGCACCAAGAGATTGTTGAGGATAAGGTTCTCGAGGATGGCACACCGGTTGTTAAACGCGTCAGCGACACCCTGGCGCATGCGCACCTGTGCGTACGCGCGCTCGATATCCGAATACTTTATAATGTTTTTACCCACGACTGCTGCCACACCGTCAACCGTCGTCTCCTGGGCTTTCAATGCGAAAGATGATTGTTGGAGCGTAAAAAACGAAAGTATTGCAGCAAAAAGAAGTGTCTTTTTCATTATCTCTACTTATTTCTTTTAATTTGGCCAGACTTCTCTGCCTCGGCCAACAAGTCGGCCTGCAGATTGGAGAGTATCTCTATTTTACGGTGATTGAGGATGATGGCCTCTATATTATCGTGTTGCAGTTCGAGTGGCGATACCTCGTCCGACATCTTGTAGTCTAGTATGCGGACATAATAGGTCAACGAGTCGTCGCTAATCACTATCGAACGATTCTGTTTTAGGAACAGATTCTCATTATAGGTGGTGATGGGAACCGATGCCTGAAGGGTGTAGAAAGGAATCCAGCTGTTCACATCGTAGTATCCGTCAAAACCATGACGTGAGGCTATCTCTTCAAGATCCATCACATCGTCGTCAATAAAATGCGACTTATTCACAATGGCGCGTAGCCTGGCGTCGAAGGCCGACTTCTTGGGAGCAGCCACGTAGGCCACCTTGACGATGCTGTTCTTCAGCTGGAACTGGCTCCTGTGATTGTTGTAGTATTCGATGATCTGATACTCTCTGACATGAGTGTCGAGCAATTGGTTTACTATCTGCTGCTCGTAGGCATACACGAGCAGGCTGTTGCGGTACTCGCCTAGCTGACGGCTAAAATCATCAGACACGTTCTTCTCGGCCTTCGAGAGCATCACCGTCTGTCGAACCCACTGGTCGACATAGTTGTCGACGATGGCAATGCTGTCCTCTACACTCACTCCCTCGCCGACAAGACCCTTGAGGTCTGCCTTGCGCAACTCGTGGTCATAAACCCGTGCCACCAGCGGTGAAAGTTCCTCTCCACGGTGGCAGGCTGTCGCAACCAGCATCAGCAGGCAGCACGCCGCCACCCGCATGACGCCGCCAACCAACCACTTAGTACCTAATCTGATTGACGACATCCCAGTTTATCTTGACATTGTATTTCTCGCGCAGGCTGTCGCAGAGGTTGCGTTCCAGCTCGTTCTGATACTCGTTGAGGTAGTATCCACGGGCCTCCATCTGGGCTTTCAGCGACGGTGGCAGCACCTCGTCGACCATCAGGACGCTATAGCCCTTGCGGTTGGCACTGGTATAGACACCCACCTTCCACTGATCTTCTCCTATCAGGTCGGTATGGCCCATCTCTACGAGGTCGAGCAGCATGGTCACATCGTTCTCGCTCTTGGCCTTCTTGCCGATTGCTTTCTCGAGCAAGGCTTTCATCTCCCTGCTGCCCGTCGACTTCTTTTGTGCTTTGGTCAATATCTTCACAGCCTTTTCGGGAGCCAGCAACGCGCTGTCGGCAATGTCGAACTTGGTGATACGCGCTCTCACATTCCAGAAGTATACCGAGTCGGCGCGGTTGTTCATGCGCTTGGTCTTGCTTGCACGATTGTAGAAATCGGCAAAACCTGCCGAATCCTGAATGGCTTTCGACCAAACCATCTTGTCGTTATAGCTGAAAATCATCAGTCCACGACGATACTCCTCCACCACTTCGGCGAACTCGGGATAGTCGGCCTCCAGGCGCTCGTCGGCGCACTTGACGGCAATGCTATCCATAAATTCCTCGTAGCGCATATTAACGTAGAAGACTATGTCGAGCAGGTCGAAGGCCTCGCGGTGGGTGTTGATGTAGCGGGCGAAGTCCAGACTATTGTATTCTTTGCCCATCACTCGCACCAGCGGCTGAATGTCTTTCACCAGCGAATCGTCATAATCCCACTTGCCGAATGCCACCTTGCGCGGCACAATGCTGTAGATGTTGTCGAGCGAGGCCTGCATCTTCACGGGCTCGGCGCTCTTCTTGCCGCGCTTCTTCGTGGCAGGTTGCTCCATGGGAGTCTTGGTGAGGTCAACCAAGCCATACTTTGCACGGCAGTTGGTGGCAAACACCTTGCGCGAAGCGTCGCCGCGCTGGTCGCGTGTCAGTTTCTGTTTGTAGTAGGGCACCATGGCCTCGTAGGGCGGTAGGGTGTCTTTGCGAATCAGCTTCACAATATGCCAGCCGTATTGTGTGTGGAAAGGCTTGCTATATTCGCCAGCTTTCAAGCCGGCGATAACATGCAGGTATTCGGGCGGCAGCTGGTTGAGGGCGGCGTTCATGATGCGGCCGCCGTTTTCGTTGGTGGTGCGGTCGTCGCTTTGACGGGCCACCTTGTCGAAATCCTGGCCATCCAGAAGGCTCTGGTACATGGCGTTGATGGCACCTTGGCCAACCACCGAGTCGCGCGTGCCGACCCACAGATGGGCTATGTCGCACTTGCCATGCAGCTCGACGTAATCATGCAGTTTGATGAGATGGTAGCCATAGCGGGTGCGCACAGGCATGCTCACCTCACCCACTTTCAGTCCATAGGCGGCGTTTTCGAACGGATACACCATGTCGAAAGCGGTGAAGTAGCCTAGGTTACCCTCGTCCTGTCGCAGGTTGGGCGACGGGTTACGGCGGTAGACCTCCTCGCGCGAAACGGCGTAGAAATCCTCGCCGGCCATGATACGGTTGCGCAGTTCTATCATGTGGTTATACACCTTCAGTGTGTCCTCGGGCTTTGCGTCGGGAGCCACTTCGTTGATAATATGGGCCACATGCAGCGAGCGATGGTTGCGTTCGTAGGCCTCGCGCAGTATATTCTCCAGCACTGCCGAATCAATCAGATAGGGGGCTGCCAGTTCGTTGCGGTATTTAGCCAGCTCGGTGCGCAGGCTTTCAACAGTGTCGAAGCCCATGCTGCGGGCGTCGACAACTTTGGCACGGAAATTGGCGAAAAGGTTCACATATTCGCGCAGCGCCTGACGTTTCTCGGCCTCGGGGGTCTGCGGGTTGCGTGACAGCTTGTCGCCTACCGAGTTCATGAACTCTTTCATAAATTCCGACTGGCGTATCTTCTGTCCGTTCACTTCTATGACTACGGGGTCGTCCACAGGCCACGTCTGTGCCTGGACGCTGCTGCACAGCATTCCCACAGCACCCATCACACCCATCAAGCTCAATAAAAAAACCTTCTTTATCATCGTCTATAAATCTCGATTATCTACTTTCAATTCTCTTTTTCCAGATCTTATCTCGAATAGTTCGGTGCCTCGCGTGTAATGGCTATATCGTGAGGATGGCTCTCGGTGCGGCCGGCATCGGTGATGCGGATGAACTTGGCCTTCTGCAGGTCTTCGATAGTGCGGCTGCCGGTGTAGCCCATGCCGGCCTTCAGGCCGCCGACCATCTGATAGAGCACTTCATTGAGGGTTCCCTTGTAGGGCACACGTCCCACGACGCCTTCGGGGACGAGTTTCTTGGCATCGGTCTCCTTGTCTTGGAAGTAGCGGTCCTTGGAGCCGCTCTGCATAGCCTCGAGCGAGCCCATGCCGCGGTAGCTCTTGAACTTGCGGCCTTCGAAGATGATAGTCTCGCCCGGAGCTTCGTCGACACCTGCCACCAGGCTGCCCACCATCACACTGCTGGCGCCTGCGGCCAATGCTTTCACTATGTCGCCACTGTAGCGCACACCGCCGTCGGCAATCACTGGCACATCGAAGCCGTTCTGCTTCAGGGCACCGCAGACTTCGCAGATAGCCGTCAGCTGCGGCACACCGATACCGGCCACGATACGGGTCGAGCAGATACTTCCAGGGCCTATACCCACCTTGATACCGTCGGCACCTGCCTCGGCAAGCATGATGGCAGCCTCGCCGGTGGCAATGTTGCCTACTACGACGTCGATATCCTTATATGTGCTCTTCACCTTCTTCAAAGCCTCGACCACGCGGATTGAGTGGCCGTGGGCTGTGTCGATGACGATAGCGTCGGCACCGGCTTTCACCAAGGCGTCGACACGGTCCATCATGTCGGGCGTGATACCCACACCGGCGGCAACGCGCAGACGGCCGTTGCAGTCCTTGCAGGCGTTGGGACGCTCCTTGGTCTTCATGATGTCGCGGTAAGTGATGAGACCCATAAACTGGCCTTCCTTGTTCACCACGGGCAGCTTTTCTATCTTGTGCTGCTGCAGTATGTCGGTGGCTTCGGCGAAGGTGGTGCCTTCGTGGGTGGTAATGAGCTTGGTGATCATTATCTCGCTCAGCGGGCGTTCCATATCGCGCTCGAAGCGCAGGTCGCGGTTGGTGACCATGCCTATAAGCATACGGTTTTCGTCGACGATAGGTATGCCGCCGATGCCATATTCCTCCATCAGGCGCAGGGCGTCCTTGACCTTGGCGTCCTTGTGCAGCGTCACAGGGTCGATAATCATGCCGTTCTCGGCGCGTTTCACCTTGCGCACTTCGTTGGCCTGACGCTCGATGCTCATGTTCTTGTGCAGCACGCCGATGCCGCCTTCCTGGGCCATGCCGATGGCCATGGCAGCCTCGGTCACAGTGTCCATGGCCGCACTGACCAATGGAGTGTTCAGAGCAATGCGTTTCGAGAAACGCGACGCTACAGTAACCTCGCGGGGGAGCACCTCCGAATAAGCGGGGACGAGCAGGACGTCGTCGTAAGTAAGGCCTTCGCCGATGAATTTAGAAGTGTCTGTATACATGATATATAATATTTTATTTACAAATACATTTAATTTGCAAAGATACAACTTTTTTTTGAAACTATGCAAAAAAAAGTTCACCTCCCACCCAAAGCCGCAGAAACGCCCTCTGTATTTCAGTCGTTTACCAGTGTTTCTTCAGTATTTCTTCAGTGGTTCACTGAAGAAATACTGAATAAACACTGAAGAAATGGCGAAGAATTAGGCGACCAGGCACGGACCGCTAACACACCTGCCACAATGTTTTTTTTATACTAATTAAAAAAAAGTCGTAATTTTGCAGTTTGATTTTAAAGTGAACATTAATGAACAGAATCGTCAGAATCCTTTGCGCCACCGCCGTTCTTATGGTGGTGGCCGGTTGCGGAAAAAGCAACAAATTCGTCATCAACGGCAGTGTCGACAGTCCTGAACTGGAAGGCAAAACGGTTTATTTGATCAACATGAGCGATACCGAGTCGGACGGTAGTCCGATGGACAGCACGGTTATAGCCGACGGCAGGTTCTCATTCCGCGGCACCGTCGACGAGGCTTGGGAAGCAATGATCGGCTGCCCGGAGGCTTCGTTTATCAGCTTTGTTGTCGTTGAGCCCGGCACCATAGTGATAAACAACGACAGCATCGGCGGCACCCTGCTGAACGACCGTATGCAGGTTTTCAACACCAGCCACGACTTTAGCAACATAAAAAACGCCATGCAGGAGTATATCCCCCTGTACTACGCCGCTACCAGCGCCAAGGAGCGTGCCGAGGTGGAGCATGTTCTCGACAGCCTCGAGGCTCTTGGCAACGCCCGTACGCTCGAAGCTTTCTGGAAGCTGTACAACGAAAACAGCGACAACCTGCTGGCTGTTCATGCCATGGAGCAGATTGTTGCCGTAGGCGACTTCACCTACAGCGAGCTGGACAGCATTGTCGGCGCTGCCTCGCCGATGGTTGCCAACAACAAGCAGGTGAAGGCCAAGCTGGAGCAGTTGCGCAGCGTCGAGGCAACCGCCGTAGGCAAGCACTACACTGACATACAAGGTGTCGACGGCAAATTGAGCGACATCATCGACGGCAAGCTGGCGCTGGTCGACTTCTACGCCTCGTGGTGCGGTCCCTGTCGGGCCGAAATCAAGGACAACCTGGTGCCGCTGTGGAAGAAGTATCAGAACAAGGGACTTGTCATAGTGGGCCTTAACGTGTGGGAGCGCGGCAATGCCGAAGCCCGCAAGGCCGCCCACGAGAAGGTGATGGCCGACCTCGGCATCACCTATCCCCAGCTGGTAGACAGCACCCGCACGGCCACCGAAACCTACGGTGTGCAGGGCATACCGCAAATCATGCTTATCGGCCCCGACGGCACCATCCTGGCCCGCGACCTGCGTGGCACCGCCATCGAGGATGCAATAGTCAAGGCACTAGGCAAGTGAATGGTAAATAGTGAATAGATTAAGGAGAATCATACCGTACAAGTTGCTGCTTGCTGTCTTTGCAAGCATGATTTTCTATTCCCAATTTCCAACCATCTGTTCCGCCCAGGACACATCTAGATTCACCCTCTGTATCGACAATCTGCATTTCTTTGTCGACAACGAATATGCGGCCTCACGCGTGGACGGCTACACCCTGCCTGGCTTCGTGCTGCGTCCGCGGGTTGAGTGGCGCGTGGAGGAGCGCGTCAAAGTTGAGGCGGGAGTGCACTGGCTGCACTACTGGGGCAACCACGGCTTTCCGGCCGACGCAAGCCTCGAGGGCTGGAACGCCTACAGCACCGACAGCCGCAGACTGCACGTGCTGCCATGGCTGCAGGCACGGGTGGAGCTCACACCGTGGATGAGCGCCGTCTTCGGAAGCCTCGACAACAACGACGGCCACCGGTTGCCGCTGCCGCTCTACAACCCCGAACGCCAGTATGCCGCCGACCCCGAGGCTGGTGTGCAGCTGCTGGTTGAGCACCGCGCGGTGGAAGCCGACATGTGGGTCGACTGGCGCGACTATATCTGGAACTACAGCCCTGTGCAGGAGCAGTTCTGCGCCGGCCTGTCGGCCCGCGGACGGATACATTTTGGCGACAACTGTGAGCTCTACATCCCCTTGCACGCCGTGCTTATGCACAACGGCGGCGAGGGCGTTACCGACACCACCCTGCCTGTGCGCAGCCGCCTGAATGGCGCCGCAGGAATCGGTGTGAGCGCGACGCTGGGCGACTTGAACCTTGCCGCCGAAGGCCACCTGATGGGCTACTTCAACAACCGCGGCGAAAATGGCAAACCCGTGCGCGACAGCCTGGGCTGGATGACGTCGAAGCCTGTGGATTTCCGCACCGGCTGGGGCTTCTACAACATGCTGAAGGCCGACTACAAGGGGTGGCATCTGGAGGCATCGTACTGGCAGGGGAAACAGTTCGTACCGCTACTGGGCTGCTACCACTATTCCAACATATCCTCCAACACTTCCGACATGACGCACGACCGCATCCGCGTGCTGACGGTGCGCGGAGGCTACACCTACAACAAACTGAAGCACTGCACACTGAAGGCCGAAGCAGCCTACTACCACTATTTCCCGTTCACGGCCGACCGCACTGGCTACCTGAAGGTTTACAGCACCGCGTCGGACCTCTTCTCCATAGGACTCTTCCTAAATCTGCACCCGAGAATCAGACTATAGAATGTTCACACTTTACGACAGGAACGGACGCATAGACACGATAGGCGCCGACACGGCAGTCACCGTTGGCGTCTTCGACGGCGTCCACCTCGGCCACCAGCACCTTATCTCACAGCTATCATCACTCGAACCAAACCTCGCGCCTTTGGCGGTGACGCTGACGTCGCATCCCTCCTTTGTGCTTGGCCGCCGCGACAGCGAATACTGGCTCGACGACCCCGACGAACATCTGAACCTGATCTTCGACGCCGGTGTGAAATATGTCGCCGTGCTGCCATTCACTCGTGAGGTCGCCCTAATGTCGGCCTGCGATATGGCGAGCCTGCTGCACAAAGAGTTGAATATGCGGAGCCTGCTGCTGGGCTATGACTCCCGTTTTGGCTCAAAGCAAAACGACAATTTCGACCACCTGCCCAAACTGGCTAGCGAGCTGGGATTCACGCTCCACCGCGGAGAGCCTTACCTTGTCGACGGCGAACCTATCAGCTCGTCGCGCATAAGGCAGGCACTACTGTCAGGCGATGTCGTGGCTACAGAAAAACTGCTCGGCCACCCCTACAGCATCGAGGGCCGCGTGGTGCATGGTCGTGGAGTGGGCCACACGCTGGGATTCCCGACGGCCAACGTTTCGTTGGAGAACACCCGCAAGATGCTGCCCAAAGAAGGTGTCTATTCCGTCTGCGTGACGGCCGATTTCTGCGAGCCCATGATATGTTACGGTATGGCCAATCTCGGCGCCGCACCCACTTTCGGAATAGAGAAACCGCTGCTCGAAGTGCATCTGAGAGACTTCGACGGCGACCTCTACGACCACGAAATCGAAGTGAAACTGCGCTACCGCATGCGCGACATCGTGCATTTTGACTCCCCCGAAGCCTTGCACGCCCAGCTACAGAAAGACCTCGAATCATGCATCAACCCATGAACGAACTGAACATAACTTTCTATCAGCATAACATCGTCTGGGGCGACGCCGAGGCCAACCGTCGCCGCGTCGAGGAGGTGCTTGCCACAGCCCCCAAAACCGACATATTCGTGGTGCCCGAGACCTTCACCACCGGCTTCGGCGACCACATGGCATCGCTGGCCGAGCCTCAGGAAGGCCCCACACTACAGTGGGCTATGCAGATGGCAAAGCGATACGACCTGCTTTTCGTAGGCACCTGGATTGTCAAAGATAACGGACAATGCTACAACCGCCTGCATTGGATCTACCCAGACGGCACCTATGGCACCTACGACAAAGCCCACACCTTCCGCGTCAGCGGCGAGTACGACATCATCGCCCGCGGCACACGTCGCGAGGTTTTCGAATACAAAGGCTGGCGGATAAAGCCTGCCGTATGCTACGACCTACGCTTCCCGAAATGGCTGCGCAACGATAAACTGGGCTACGACCTACTGCTGGTATGTGCCAACTGGCCAGGCTCGCGCCACGAGGCATGGACAACACTGCTGAAAGCCCGCGCCATCGAGAACCTATGCTACGTAGTGGGCTGCAACCGCAGCGGCGTGGACGGCGTGGGAGGCAAATACACCGGCAACAGCGCCCTCGTCGACTACAAGGGGTTCGCCATCGCCGAGGCCGAGCCCGGAGTCGACGAAATGGTAACCGTAGACCTCGACAAAGAGAAACTTGACGCCTTCCGCCAGAAATGGCCCCTATATCTTGACTTCGACTAAATGGACAGCAACATAGAACAGAAACTGGGATTCGACCGCATCCGCCAGATGGTCAAGGAACAGTGCACCAACGAGCTGGCTGCACGCATGGCCGACGAGATGGCATACATGACCGAACACGAGCCTCTCTGCCACGAGCTGCAGCTCACCGAAGAGATGCGCCAGATAGTGCTGATGGAAAACGAATTCCCGCAGCAGGACTTCATCGACCTCACCCCCACCCTCACCCACCTGCACGTTGGCAACACCTTTATACCTCTCGAAGCGCTCTTCGACCTTAAGCTCTCGCTGCGCACCATACGCGAGTGCTACCACTTCCTCACCTCCGAGGACAAGATGCAATACGCCGCCCTGCGCAACCTTGCCATCGAGGTGGAACTGGGCTACGGCGGCAAGAGTTCGCAGCTGAACGTCATCAACTCGCTGCTTGGCAAGCTCATCGACGACCACGGCG
This sequence comes from Bacteroidales bacterium, assembly GCA_017524785.1. GTDB lineage: Bacteria > Bacteroidota > Bacteroidia > Bacteroidales > P3 > Colimorpha. Next base: position 20,979 of record JAFXUY010000010.1, read on the forward strand.
AGCTTTATGACAACGCCTCACCTGCCCTGGCCGAGATACGGCGCACCAAGGCCCGCAAGGCCGCCGAGGTCGACGCCCAGGTGAGCAGTACCCTGGCCCGCGCCAAGCGCGAAGGCTGGGCCCCCGAAGGCGCCGAGGTGACCATCCGCGACGGCCGCCCCGTCATTCCGCTGCTCACCACCCACCGCCGTAAGATTAAAGGCCTCATACAGGACGAGAGCGCCACACGCCTAACAGCCTTCGTCGAGCCTGCCGAAGTGGTGGAACTGGGCAACGACCTGCGCGAGCTGGACTTCGATGAGCGCCACGAGATACAACGCATACTACTCACCTTCAGCGACCGCCTGCGTCCCCTGTTGCCGCAACTCGAGGAAGCCTACCGTTTCCTTGCCCGCATCGACTTCCTCCGCGCCAAAGCCCGCGTCGCCGTCGAACTGGGCGCCTCCGTCCCAATCCTCCACCGCGAGCCTCGCATCGAATGGATGGATGCCCGGCACCCGATACTCTACCTACAGAAGAAAGACGGCGTGGTGCCGTTCAACATTGGATTGAATGGGACAAATGGGCAAAATGGGCAAAGGATACTGATCATCTCCGGTCCCAACGCCGGCGGCAAGTCGGTGCTGCTCAAGGCCGTGGGGTTGATACAATACATGCTGCAATGCGGCATGCCGGTGCCACTGCGCCCCACGTCTGAGTGCGGCATGTTCGGCAGCATATTCATCGACATCGGCGACCAGCAGAGCATCGACAACGACCTGTCGACCTATACGTCGCACCTGCAGAACATGAAAGCCCTGCTGGCCTCGGCCGACGAGAAGACCCTCTTCCTGCTCGACGAGCTGGGCGGCGGCACCGAGCCACGCTCGGGGTGCGCCATAGCCGAGGCCGTGCTCGACGAGCTATACAACAAAGGGGCCTTCGGCGTCGTCACCACCCACTTCGCCGACCTCAAGTTGCTGGCCGACCGCCTGCCTGGCATCGTCAACGGCGCCATGCTGTTCGACACCGAAGCCATGCGGCCCCTCTACCAGCTGGCCATAGGCCACCCCGGCTCCAGTTTCGCATTCGAGATAGCCGAAAGCATCGGATTCCCCAAGAACATCCTCGACCGTGCCGGCGAGCTGGTGGGCCGCGAGCAACTCAACTTCGAGCACCAGCTGCAGCAACTCGAGCTTGACAAGAAAGAGATTGCACGCCAGAAAGAGGAGCTGCGTGTGGCCGACGAATTCCTGGCCGAGGTGACGCAGAAATACCAGCACCTGAACGACAACCTGCAGGCACGCCGCCACGAGATTATAGGCAGTGCACGCCGCGAGGCACAGCAGATACTCGTCGACGCCAACCGCACCGTGGAGCGCACCATTAGCGACATCAAGAGCGCCAAGGCCGAGAAAGAGGCCACCCGCAAGGCCCGCGAGGCCCTCGCCGACGCTACCGAACAGAACCTCAAAGCCCAAACAGAGCTGAAAGCACAGAAAGAAAAGCGACAGCCTGCCGTGCAAGATTCTGGTTCAGACAAGGAGATGCCCATCCTGGTCGGCAGCATAGTGCGCATCGACGGCGAGGAGACCTTCGGCGAGGTGGTGGAGATAAAAGGCAAGAAGGCCGTGGTGGAGAGCAACAGCGTCCGCATGACAATACCGCTAAGCCGCCTTACAGGCACCGCCAAACAGAAGATTCCAACCGACCGCAAGGCTGTCAGCGTCAGCCGCTCCATCTACGACGATCTGAACGACAAGCGCAAGCACTTCAACCCCACCCTCGACCTGCGCGGCCACCGTGCCGAAGAGGCCATCAGCGAGCTGCACCAATTCCTCGACAACGCAATCCTGCTGGGCGAGAAGGAAGTGCGCATACTGCACGGCAAAGGCTACGGCATACTGATGCAAATAATCTCGCAGGAGCTGCAGGCCATGCGCGAGGTGCGCACCTTCCACCCCGAAAAAATCGAACTGGGCGGAGCCGGAATCACCGTTGTGGAGCTACGCTGAACTTACGTTTCCCTTTGATTTTGAACCATAGCGGCGTGTCGTAACCCATGGCCGCCAACTCGGCATCCTCGCGCGAGACCACATGCAGCGGCTTGCTCTTCGAGCCGTCACCGGTGCTCCACACCGCGGTGGTGAGCATCTGATACTGCGTCCATACGGTGTTCACCTGGGCAGCATTGCGGCCGAAACGACTCGAGCGCAGCTTGTAAACCCTATAGGCATTGCTGAGCGTCTTGTCCGACGAACTGAAATAGAGGCAGCGCAGGTCGTCGACGGTCAGCGAGGTGTCGCAGCGGTCGAAGCGCGCCTCGAGCGAGTCGAGGAAATAGGGACTCGAGGGCGACTTCACCACACGGGCAATCTTGCGGTAGTTAGGCTTCATAGTCACACCGTTGTCCTGGGCCACGGCCAAGCAAGGTGCTAACAATATGACAATTGCGACAATCAGTCTTCGCATAAGGCAATCACTTTTCATATTATAGATAACGTCGGTGCCCGGTAATTATTGCGTGCCAGGAGCGCCTACAGGCAGGTATCTAACTGCCTTGTTTACATATTGTTCTTATGTTGTTCTTTAGTTGTTCTTTAGTTTTTTTCTAAAGAACAACTAAAGAACAACATATAAACAGCATAAGAATCAGGCGGTTTGGCAGCGGTTGAAAACCTGTGGATAGTTTAGTGCGGCGGACGTTCTTTTTTTTAGTATATTTGCAACAATAAAGAATAGCGCACGCGCAATATAATATATTCATACCGTGAGCAAAGGGAACGAACTGAAACCACGCATAGGCTTCTTTGGCCGCCGCAACGCAGGCAAGAGCACAATGATAAACTGGCTGACGGGGCAGCAAATAGCCATCGTCAGCGACACCGCCGGCACCACCACCGACCCCGTGCGCAAGAGCATGGAGATCGGCGGCATTGGGCCCGTGGTGCTGATTGACACTGCCGGCATCGACGACGAAGGCGAGCTTGGCCGTATGCGCGTGGAGAAGAGCATGGCGGCACTGGCCGAGGTCGACCTGGCGCTGCTGCTCTACACCGAAGGCTGCTACGGCGAGCCCGAGCTGATGGTGGAGCGCTGGTGCACAGAGCACGGCACGCCGCTGCTCAAGGTGCTGACAAAGAAAGCCCCCATCGACAAAGCGGCGCTGATAGCGCAGATAAAGGAAGCCCTGCCGGAGAGCGCCTACCGCGGACGCTCGCTGCTGGGCGACATCATAGGCCGGGGCGACACCGTGGTGCTGGTGACGCCCATCGACAGCTCGGCCCCCGAAGGGAGGATGATACTGCCGCAGGTGCAGGTGCTGCGCGACCTGATGGACCTGCACGCGCAGGCCCTCTTCTGCCAGCCACAGGAGCTGCCGACGGCGCTGGCGGCTCTCAAGGAGCCACCGGCGCTGGTGGTCACAGACAGCCAGGCCTTCAAGCAGGTGTCCGCCATAGTGCCTGCCGACGTGCCGCTGACCAGCTTCAGCGTAGTGCTGGCCAGGCAGAAAGGGCTGTTTGCAGAGTACCTTGAGGGCACAAAGAGCATCGGCAGCCTGCAGGACGGCGACCGCGTGCTGCTGCTCGAAAGCTGCACGCACAACGTCACCTGCGAGGACATAGGCCGCGTGAAGCTGCCCGCCGCCCTGCGCAAGACAACGGGCAAGGACCTGCAGTTCGAGATTATTGGCGGAGCCATGACAGCCACCCACTACCCACTATCCACTACCCACTACAAACTGGTCATACAATGCGGCGGCTGCGTCATCACCGCGCAGCAGGTGAAGGCACGCCTCCTGCCGGCTCTCGAGGCGGGCGTGCCCGTGAGCAACTACGGCCTTGCCCTGGCCTGGTGCAACGGCATCTTCGACAGGGCGACAAAAATATTCCAACAGACAAACAAAACAACACAGCCATGAACGACAATAAATTCATCATCCTCGTGAACCGCGAGGCAGGCTCAGGCGGCAAGGAAATAGCCGAGAAGCTGGGCGAAATGCTCAACGTCAACGTCTACAGCAAAGCGGCCATCAAAGGCCTGGTGCAACACTTCGGCATCAGCGAGAACGAGATTGAGCACATACGCTCGCACAAGCAGAACTGGTGGGACGAAGTGTGCCAGTTCCACAAACAGTTCGCCGCGGCCAGCGACCCCCTGACCATAGACCGCGAAGTCACCCCCATGCAGCTCTACCACACAGAAGCCAAGCTGCTCAAGGAACTCGCCGCCGAAGAGTCGTGCATCATCGTGGGCCGTGCCGGCTTCCACATCTTCAAAGACAACCCTGACGCTATAAGGATATTCATCGTCGCCGACCGCGAAGACCGCATTGCCCGCATAGCCGGCAAGCTGAACGTCTCCGACAAAGAGGCCGCGAAGATCATCGACGAGGTTGACAAACAGCGCGAGAACTTCACCAAGACCTTCGCCGGCGTGTCGCGCTACGACGTGCGCAACTACGACCTCATGTACAACGCCTCGCACATCAAGCCCGACACCATAGCCCGCTCGCTGGCATTCACCATCAAAGACAAACAATGACCGCCATGGTTGACACACATAAGAAACCGAACCTCAGCATAATAGTGGCCATAGCGCAGAACGGGGCCATCGGCAAGAACAACGACCTGCTGTGGCACCTCAGCGGCGACCTCAAGCGCTTCAAGCAACTCACCATGGGTCATCCCGTGGTGATGGGTCGCAAAACCTGGGATTCGCTGCCCAAGAAGCCCCTGCTCGGCCGCCAGAACATCGTGATGACCAACAACCCCGACTTCGAGGCCGAGGGCGCCACGGTGGTACACAGCGTGAACGAGCTGTTCAAGGCACTGAAGGGCTGCGACGATGAGGTCTTCGTGATGGGCGGTGCCGCCATCTACGAGGCGCTGCTGCCGTTCACCAACCGTCTTTACATCACACGTGTGTACCGCGACTACGAGGCCGACGTCTACTTCCCGACCATCGACATGTCGGAGTTCACGCTGGTGAGTCTCGGCGAGCCCCTGTACGATGACGAGAGCGGTCTCGACTACGCCTACGAAGAATACGACAGGAAAAAGGGTGTGAGGCTGTGAGATATAAGCTGTAAGCCGTGAACTGTAAGTTTTAAGTAGCTTGCGCACCATGAAAAAATGCGTAGACACTTAAAACTTACAGCTTAAAACTTAAAACTAGAAATACATGAACGTTACAATAATCAATATCGGCGACGAACTGCTCATCGGGCAGGTAGTCAACACCAACGCCTCGACAATGAGCCGCATGCTCACCATGGCGGGCATGGACGTCAGCAAAACCCTTGTGGTGGGCGACGTCTATAATGACATCTGGGTGGCTGTAGATGAGGCCTTGCGCGACAGCGACGCGGTGCTGGTCACCGGCGGCCTAGGCCCCACCAAGGACGACATCACCAAGAAGTTGCTATGTGAATACTTCGACAGCGAACTGGTTGAGAGCCAAGTGGCGCTGGACAACGTGAAACGCATCTTCGAGAGCCGTGGCTACGAACTGACGCCCGTCAACCGCGCACAAGCCCTGGTGCCGCGCTGCTGCGAGGTGCTCAACAACGACCTCGGCACAGCCCCATGCATGTGGTTTGAGCGCAAGGGCAAAGTGTTGGTGTCGCTGCCCGGCGTGCCATTCGAGATGGAATGGCTCATGCGCAACCGCGTGCTGCCGAAGCTACAGGAGACCTTCAAGACCGACATTATCACCACCAAGAACATACTGACGCAGGGCATCGGCGAGAGCTTCCTAAGCGACCTCATCGAGCCGTGGGAGCTGTCGCTGCCGGATAACATCAAGCTGGCCTACTTGCCTGTGGCCGGCCTCACCAAGCTGCGCCTGACGGTGCACGGCAACTACGACCCGTCCGTATTGAAAGGACTCTACGACCTCGCAGGGCAATATATCGTGGGCGAAGACTGCGAGACGCTCGACGAACTGGTGCACAAGACGCTCACCGAACGCGGCCTGACGCTGGCCACCGCCGAGAGCTGCACGGGCGGCAACATCGCCCGTCTGCTTACGGCCCAAGCCGGTGCCTCGGCTTACTTCAAGGGCGGCATGGTGGCCTACAGCAACGAGGTGAAGGAGAGCGCCCTCGGTGTGAAGCACAGCACGCTGGAGACCCACGGCGCCGTGAGCGAGGAGACAGTGCGCGAGATGGTGGAGGGTGTGCGCACGCGCCTCGGTGCCGACCTTGCCATCGCCACCACTGGCGTCGCAGGCCCCGACGGCGGCACAAAGGAAAAGCCCGTTGGCACGGTATGGATTGCCGTGGCCGACGCCACTCATACCGAAGCCAAACTGCTGCAGTTCGGTGCCAACCGACGCCAGCAGAACATCGACCGCAGCACCAACCAAGCTTTCGCAATGCTGATGCGTTTAGTAGTTAAGTAGACAGTAGTTAAGTAGTTAAGACAATGCCTAAGGGATTAATCACGATATTGCTGCTCATCGTCAGCAACATCTTCATGACCTTCGCCTGGTACGGCAACCTCAAGCTCACCGAGCTGAAGATCAACACCAGCTGGCCACTCATCCTCATCATCCTCACATCGTGGGGCGTGGCCTTCTTCGAGTACTCGTTCATGATACCCGCCAACCGCATCGGCAGCCAGATAAACGGCGGTCCCTTCTCGTTGATGCAGCTCAAGATATTGGCCGAATGTATTTCGCTGACGGTATTCACCGTCATCGTGGCAACGGTCTTCAAGAGCGAGCCCATCCGCTGGAACCACCTCGTCAGCTTCGTATTCATCCTGCTGGCCGTCGTTTTCGCCTTCTGGAAAACAAAATAAAACATGAAACGCATAGCATACATCCTGCTCCCGCTGCTGCTGACAGCATGCACAACGAAGCCTGACACATTGGAACTGACCGAGTGGTATTACTCGAACACAGACAATTTTGTATGCGCCCATGTTCCAGGGTTTATTCATACAGACCTAATGTATGATAAACGCATTAACGACCCCTACATCGGTACTAACGAGGATTCTTCGCTATGGGTCTCCCAACTTCCCTGGACATACCATACCGAAGTGTACAGCAATGATTTGCCTCAAGGAGACTCACTCTGGCTACTGTTCGAGGGACTGGCAGGAAATGCTGAGATATATGTCAATGATCACCTTGTCGGTACTGCTGACAATATGTTTGTTCAATACTCGTTTCCTTTTCTCCGCGAAAAAGATCCTTACAAATATGAAATAAGGGTTCGTTTCTTACCACTCAATGATTCTGCTCGTGAAGCCAACTATGGCATTCCTCTACCGGAGCGGCGCGCCTTCACTCGTATCGCGCCCTACCAGCAAGGCTGGGACTGGGGCCCAAAGCTGCCCACATGCGGCATCTGGAAACCGGTGTATATCACAAACAAGCGCCCCACTATAGACACTATAGACACTATAAATACTATATCCAAAGTCGAATTACGCCAAGAGCAAGACGGCATCGGCCAGAGTTTTACCTTCTACAAAGACGGCAAGCCCATCTTCATCAAGGGAGCCAACTGGATACCAGTGCACAGCTTCCCCGTCCTCGATAGCGCCAACCGTGCCCGCTACCGCACCCTGCTCTGCTCGGCCAAGGAGGCTGGCTTCAACATGCTGCGCGTATGGGGCGGTGGCATCTACGAGCACGATTACTTCTACGACCTATGCGATTCGCTGGGTATTATGGTGTGGCAGGACTTTATATTCGCCGGAACACCTTACCCCGACAACAAGGAGATGCTGAATAACATCTACCACGAGGTGCACCAACAGGTAAGCCGCATAGCCAAGCACCCCTGCATAGTCCTCTGGTGCGGCAACAACGAGGTGAAAAACGGCTGGGAAGACTGGGGCTGGCAGGGTCAATTCAACTGGACACCCGAGCAACGCGCCCGTCTGGAGAAAGCGATGGACACCATCTTCGGATATTCTAGCACATCAAGTAATTCTAGTTCATCTAGCATCCTCTCGCAGGCCGTCCGCGACTGCGACCCCTTGCAGCGCCCCTACATCACCACCTCACCACTCTACGGCTGGGGCCACCCCGAGTGCGTCACCCACGGCGACAGCCACTACTGGGGCGTATGGTGGGGCGAGGAGCCCTTCGAGCGCTACGCCGAGAAGACGGGCCGCTTCATGTCCGAGTACGGTTTCCAGAGCTACCCGCTCATCAGCACCATCCGCCGCTTCTGCCCCGACGACCAGCTGAGCATCGACTCGCCCACATTAAGAAACCACCAGAAGCACGGCCGCGGCCGCGAGATAATAGACAAAGCCATGCTGCGCTATTACGGCTTCGACAGCAAGACCCTTGACCTCGAAGATTATTGCTACGTCAGCCAGCTGTTGCAGGCCTGGGGCGTGGGCTACGGCATTCTGCAGCATATCAAACAGCAGCCCAACTGCATGGGCACCCTCTACTGGCAGCTCAACGACTGCTGGCCAGTGGCCTCGTGGAGCAGCATCGACTACTATGGCAACTGGAAAGCGCTGCACTACCGTGCACAGGCACTCTATGCCGACAATGTCGACCTGAAGAAATGGGAACAATATTACACAGTCTACCCAAAAGACCGCAACTACCAAGATCCCAAGTACAACATCAGCCAAGCCTGGCAAAGCGACGGTAGCCTCGTGGTGACCCTCAAGGCAGAGACCGACCTCTACGACGTTTATATCGATACCGACCCACACATCGACGGCCACTTCACCCGCAACTTCGTCGACCTAAAGGCAGGAGAGAAATTTACCACCACCTTTATTCCCGTCGACCCCAAGACCGACGTCTCCAACGTAAAGATCACCATCCGTACGCTCAACGAACTTTATCTTAAGCCAAGACAATAAAAACTGATTTTCTGCGTTATACTGGCGATATTTTTCCATTAATCCATAAAACAAACAACCATGAAAAACATCAAGTACCTTATCATCATGGCCGCTCTTGCTGTCTGCGGCAGAGCACAGGCACAGTGGAACTACGTGGTAGACGTCATCGGTGGCGGCGACTCCACGGCGGTGTGCAAAATCGTCAAGACCACAAGCGAGGTAAACCCCTACAAACTGGGCGACACCATAATGTGGCTCCACAATGGCGACAGCGTCTTTGTGGCTGATGCCGACACTCAGCTTACCTCCATTTCCATCGCCAAAGGCTATAACGACAGAAGTATCAACAAATCGTTTGCCACCGTCACCATCGATGGTAACAAGTATTTTGTCAAGTGGGCCGATATGAAGTTCTGCGACAACAACCGCCCGATGACAGAATATATCAAAATCAACCGCAAGCGCGACGCCCATAACCCAATCGGCCACTTCTACATGGACAGCGGTCTACCATACTGGCTCATCTTTGGCCTCATTCTGCTCAGCTTCCTCTGTCTCCGCATAGGTCCGCGCACAGGATATGAGTGGTATCTCTATGTGGTACCCATACTCATGGGCGGCGGCATTGCCCTCGAACTCATCGGTGTGGTGACGCGTTGGAGCGACATGCTGTGGTGGATCGACCCCAAACTCTACCCTCTGGGCAAGGTATTCCTGCACATAGCCTTCTTCCTCGCCACCCTTGTCATGCAGGTTCTCAGTATGGGTCACTACCGCGAGGAGCTGGAGATAAGCGTCAGCAACAACCCTGCCGACGGTCGCCTCGTACCGTGGTGGCCACTATTCTCCATCCTCATAGGCGTGGTGGTTTATTTCGCCATAGAAATAATATGGAAGAGCATCGACAGCGACTGGCCATTCTTTGCCTGCCTGGGTCTCGTGCTAGTGGGATGGGTAATTAGTTGTATCAAGAACAGCAAACTGACAGGTGCCGCCAAGGGTATACTCTTCACTGTCTTCTCCATCGTCTGGGGCATAGGCCTGCTTACCTCGGCAATGCTCTTCATCGGCGGTCTTATCACTGCCATCGCAGCCTTCCTAGAATCCTCGGCCGGCATGGTGGTAATTCTTTTTGTCATGAGCAAGATGGGCTTGATGGGAGGTGGCGGTACAGGCGGCGGTTCCAAAGGCTCGTCAATGTTTTTCACCGGAGATGAAGCTGACAAAGATTGGCACGACAGAATGTTCAAACTGGGCCGCTTTGCGAAACACTAACACCCATAATAGCTCTTTATAGGTATAGGTTTAACTCGTACATCCCTCGATTGTTTAACCATCCTTCAACTATAGTTCGACCATCGTTTAACCATTTATAATGGTTAAACGATGGTATATCAACTGTCGAAGTATTGACCATAGGACGGTGATACCTGCATGAAAGAAGCGTGGGTGGCGCTATGCACCACCCACGCCTGTATAGTTTTCTCATGATTAAAGCGGCAGGTAGATCACCTTCTTAGTCTCGAAGAACTCCTCGTCGAACCAATCGCTGATGTCCCAGGTCTTCACTTTGTGACGGAATGTGAACAGTTCGTTCTTAAGGTCGCCGCCTTTAAGGTATAGTATGCCGTTGCGCATATCGTGGTACTGTGTTTTCGACACCTTACCCTTGACCCATGGCACAAACTCGCCCAGTGTGGTGACGGCTCGCGAGACGACAAAGTCGTACTCTCCTTCCAGCTGCTCGGCGCGAATCTGCATGGCCTTGGCATTGGTCAGGCCAACACGCTCTATAACATCCGAGACAACCTTTATCTTTTTGCCTATAGAGTCTATCAGCGTGAAGCGTGTGTCGGGGAACATCACGGCCAGCGGTACCCCTGGGAAGCCTCCACCGGTGCCCACATCAAGCACCTCGGCCATGGGCTTGAACTGAATAACCTTGGCAATGGCCAGCGAGTGCAGTACATGGTGCTCGTAGAAATGCTCCATATCCTTGCGCGAAATGACATTTATCTGCGCATTCCACTCCTCGTACAAAGGCAACAGAGCGGCAAACTGCTCGCGCTGCCGCTCTGTTAGGTTTGGAAAATATTTCAGGATGATATCCATTACAAGTATGCCTTCAGGTGTTTGCTCTTGCTGCTGGTCTTAAGACGCTTGATGCCTTTCTCCTTAATCTGGCGCACACGCTCGCGGGTAAGGTTGAACTTCATGGCTATCTCGTCGAGACTCAGTGGGTGAGGTAGTCCGATGCCAAAGTACATCTTGATTACCTCGCGCTCGTATTCTGTCAGCGTCGACAAGCAACGCTCAATCTCCTGCGAGAGGCTCTCCTGCATCAGTTTGCTGTCGGTCGGGGGCGTGTCCTCGTTTGGAAGAACGTCGACGAAGTTCACATCCTCGTCGCTGGCCAACGGTGCGTCGATACTCACGTGGCGACCGCTGATGCCCATTATAGCCTTAATCTTGTCCTCGGGAATGTCAAGCATCTCGGCCAGCTCCTCCTCTGAAGGCGGACGCTCCAACTGCTGTTCCAGCTTGCTGATTTCTTTCTTCAACTTGTTGAGGGCGCCCAGCTGGTTGCTCGGCAGACGAACAATACGGCTGTTTTCGGCGATAGCCTGTAGAATGCTCTGGCGAATCCACCACACTGCATAAGAGATAAACTTGAAGCCACGCGTCTCGTCGAAACGTTTGGCGGCCTTGATGAGGCCAACGTTACCTTCGTTGATAAGATCGGGCAGCGACAAGCCCTGGTTCTGGTACTGCTTGGCCACCGACACCACAAACCTCAGGTTGGCCTTGGTCAGACGTTCGAGCGCTGCCTGGTCGCCCTGTTTAATGCGCTGTGCCAACTGCACCTCCTGCTCGGGCGTCAGCAACTCCTCGCTGCAGATGTCCTGCAAATATTTGTCCAGCGACTTGATGTCACGGTTAGTGATGGAATGTGTAATCTTCAGTTGTCTCATAGGCTTACCCCTCTAATTTTAATTCCATAACGCAGAAAAAACAAAAATGTTTCATGGTCATAATATTTTTTTTGTTAAAAATGAAAGTACAATAAAAAAACAGGCATTCCGTTATTTATAAATCGAAACAATAAACCAAACGCATGAAGTTTCTGTTGTCCTTTTCCACAAAAATATCATTACTCCTTGCCATTGTCTCGTTAGCCATACCGTCACAGGCTCAGACACGAACATTCTTATGGCAGAATAGCCAGCGACAATACCTCTTGTTCGAACCTTCCGACCATACAGGGGCACGACCTGTAATGTACTTCTTGCACGGTCTGGGCGACAATATCACTCGCTGCGACAACGAGATGCATTTCGCCAACCTTGCCGAGCGCTTCGGATGGGTCATTGTGGTGCCGCAAGCACCCAGTGTGTCGGGCATCACCATGTGGAACGCCGGCCTCGGTGGCACCGCCGACGATGCCGGATTCCTACTCGCCCTGCTGGACACCTTGGCTGACAACGGTCTCGTCAACCCTGACAGCGTCTTTTTCTCCGGTTTCTCCATGGGTGGCTTCATGACACACCGCATGGCTATCGAACACGGAGACCGCATCACAGCCTGTGCTCCCGTCAGCGGCCTCATATCACATGCATTCGCCAACCATGTGCCCACAACACCTGTACGCATGATGCACATACACGGTACCACCGACGACGTCGTTGGCTGGAATGGCGGTTCGTCCTATTTCGGCAACATCGGCATCAGCGTAGACTCACTGGTATGTTTCTGGACCGGCTGGAACAACTGCGGCACCGATCCAACCATCGACACCCTGCCCGACCGCGTCAACGACGGCCTCCGTTTTGTCCGTCATACCTATAGCGGCGAGGCCGAATTCCAGCTGCTCAAGGTTATTGGCGGCACCCACACCTGGTACCTCGACTCTAACAGTCACGACATCGACTATTTCGAGGAAATCCACAGCTTCTTCATCGGCAAAAATCATTCGGACAACCAAGCAACCGTGCAACCAGAAAACCTGGAAAACGCCAAGCCGAACTTCGAAGTGTGGCCAAACCCAGCCGCGGGTTTCATTAATATCCGCACCAGCGAACCTCTTTTGTTAACTCTGTATGACTGTCGGGGCATCGCCGTTATGCGACAGAAGATAGCCTCTGGAGCCACCAGCATCGACCTGCACGACATGCCGCAAGGTATTTATCTGCTGTCAGATAACACCGGCGCTACATATAAGATAATGAACCTTGCGGGCGCAAAAAGATAAAATTAGGGGGAGGCGGCGGAAAATTATTCCAGAATTAGTTGTAATTTTGCATCCGAAAACAATAAAAGCGTCATACCGACGTTTTTCTGAACAAAGAACAATAACAATAAAAACAACCGAAATGAAAAAAACAAAGATTCTTCTGGCAACTCTGGTCATGGCTCTAATTGGCCTGACTGCTACATCATGCGACAAAGAGGTGGCCTTTGAGAGCACCAACACCCGAGTGATGCAGAATGACGTAAAATGGTACGACTGGTCGATAGACGGCAACAAACTGTATGTCAGTTTCGACTGGGATGCCATCACCAGCGATGTGCTTAACTACGGCACCGTCGACGCCTACGTCTACGAAGACGGACGCCAGTGCCCCCTCCCCTACGCATATCCAATGGGCCAGGTAGTTTATGACGATGGCACCGTCGACTACCTCATCGAGCAACTCCGCTTCGACATCGAGCCCGGCAAAATCACCTTCATCATGCAGGATCTCGACGGCAACCTGCCTGAAGGCCTCGAAAACACCGCCCCCCTCACTTTCCGCGCCGTGGCCACTGTGCCTGTGCAGTACGTGATTGACTAATCGAGAATTAATAATAAAGAAAATGCCGGCGCGTGCGCCGGCATTTTTATTTTAGCCTCTATTTTCAATTTTTATTTCTACGGTAGGCCTTCATGGTGTTCTGCAACAGGCTCACTATCGTCAGGGGACCCACGCCGCCGGGAACAGGCGTCACCCAACTGCACTTGGCGTCGACCTCCGAGTGTTTCACATCGCCTATAATACGATAGCCACTCTTCCTCGAAGCATCCTCAATGCGGTGGATGCCAACGTCGACAACCACAGCACCAGGCTTTACCATGTCGGCAGTGACGAACTCGGGCTTGCCGATGGCCACTACCAATATGTCGGCCTGACGGGTCAACTCCGCCAAGTTCTGAGTACGACTGTGGCACATGGTCACTGTGCAGTCGACACCCTTACGGCTCAACAGGTTGGCCACAGGAGTACCAACGATGTTCGAGCGGCCCAGCACAACGCAGTGCTTGCCTGCGGTATCAATACCGAAACGTTGCAGTAAAGTGCAGATACCCATTGGCGTGGCAGGCACAAAGCATTCCTCGCCAAGCACCATGCGGCCGATATTGATAGGCGTGAAGCCGTCGACGTCTTTGTCGGGCGAAATGGCGTTGATGACCTTCTGCTCGTCGATATGCTTGGGTAGCGGCAGCTGCACGATGAAACCGTCGATGTCAGGGTCGTTGTTGAGGAATTCCACAGTCTCCAGAAGCTGTTTCTCGGTGGTCTGCTCACTCATGCGGTAGACACTGGAGGTGAAACCCGCCTCGTGGCTCGACTTTTCCTTGTTGGCCACATAAGTCATACTGGCACCGTCGGTACCCACAATTACAGCTGCCAAATGCGGTGCGCGGTGACCCTGCTGTGTGAGAGCACGCACCTCATTGGCTATCTCGTCTTTAATCTGCAAGGCCATAGCCTTGCCATCCAACAAATTAGTCATAATATATAGTTTTATCTTTATTCTTTCACCTTTTATCTCCTCTTCCTCATCGGCAGTTTGCCGCCATTCTTGCTCACCATTTTCATCATCTTGCGCGTGTCGTCGAACTGCTTGAGGAAACGGTTTAGTTCCTGGATAGTACGGCCACTGCCAGCAGCAATACGCTGCTTACGACTGCCATTGAGGCAGCCAGGATTCTGACGCTCGTAGGGCGTCATAGAACCTATCATAGCCTCTATGGGCTTGAAGGCGTCGTCGCTAATCTCCACATTCTTTGTCAGTTTGTCCATGCCAGGAATCATGCCCACCAAATCCTTCATCGAGCCCATCTTCTTTATCTGCGCCACCTGCGAGAGGAAGTCCTCAAAGTTGTACTCATTGTGCATCAACTTCTTCTGTATCTTGCGGGCCTCCATCTCGTCGTACTGTTCCTGTGCCCTTTCCACCAAGCTCACCACATCGCCCATTCCGAGGATGCGGTTGGCCATACGGTCGGGGTGGAAAACGTCGAGGGCATCCATCTTCTCGCCGACGCCAACGAACTTGATGGGTTTCTGCACTGTGTAGCGTATTGTCAATGCCGCACCGCCGCGGGTGTCGCCGTCAAGTTTCGTCAGCACCACGCCGTCATAGTCGATTCTGTCGTTGAAGGCCTTGGCGGTATTTACAGCATCCTGACCAGTCATCGAGTCGACCACAAAGAGCGTCTCCTGCGGCTGCAACTCACGTTTCAAGGCGGCAATTTCGTTCATCATCTCGTCGTCGACAGCCAGTCGGCCTGCCGTATCGACAATGACCACATTCAAGCCCTTCAACCTTGCCTCTTTGACGGCGTTCTGTGCAATCTGCACGGGGTTTTTCGAACCTTCCTCAGTGTAAACCGGTACGCCAATCTGCTGGCCGAGAGTCTGTAACTGCGAAATAGCAGCTGGACGGTATACGTCGCCGGCGACAAGCATCACACTCTTTGCCTTTTTGGTCTTCAGCATGTTGGCCAATTTGGCGCTGAAAGTGGTCTTACCAGAGCCTTGCAAACCGGCGACAAGGACTACCGCAGGCTGACCTTTGATGTTGATATCCACAGCCTCCGAGCCCATAAGCTTCGTCAGCTCCTCATGGACAATCTTCACCATCATCTGGCCTGGCTCAATGCTCGATATGACATTGCGGCCCATGGCCTCGGCCTTCACCTTGTCGGTAAACTCCTTGGCAATCGGATAACTCACGTCGGCGTCAAGCAGCGCCTTGCGCACTTCCTTGACGGTCTCCGCCACATTGATATCGGTAATCGACCCCTTGCCTCGCAAGGTGTGTAACGCTTTCTCTATCTTGCTACTAAGATTCTCAAACATAATCTGCACAACATAATTTAGTGCTGCAAAAATAGCAAAAAAACGCGACTTGGCAAAATGATTTTTCACACATTTTCAACACTCTCACTTGCCACAATACCAGCAAAACATGCAAGTACAACGAATTTAACAGACTAATAATATATGCCAAAGCAGCATCAACGTCACTGCCTGGCAAAGCGGATGCTACGATGAAGTGTCTATCGGCTGAAGTCTCCTCGGTCTATTGGCAACTCCATCCCAATGGCTTCCATACGTAAGCGTATGTCAGCCAAACCTTCAGCAGCTTCGCTACCGGTGGATAGTTTGTTGTTATAAATGCTGTAGAGGGCACGTGTGTCCAGTGGTGAGAGATTTGGCATTACGACGTTGGCGCCCGCCATGACGGCGCGCTCGCGGCCCATAGGGTGCAGCGTGCCGAGGGCTGTGGTGGCAGGCAATAGCACGTGGGGGTGCATGATGCGTATAATAGCCAGCAAGCGCAGTGTGAGTTCGACACTGCCAGCGGGACGATGCTCGAAGGGTGTGCCGGCGGCGGGGATGAAGGGGCCAATGCCAACCATTTCAGGCCGGAAACTGTTGATAAACTGGAGGTCTTTTTTCAGTGTTTCGACGCTCTGGAAAGGAGAACCCACCATGAATCCAGCGCCAACCTGGAAGCCGAGGTCGCGCAGGTCTTGCAGGCACCGCATGCGGTGGTCGAAACTCATTTCCTCGGGGTGCAGACGGGCGTAATGGGCGGCGTCGGCAGTCTCGTGGCGCAGCAGGTAGCGGTCGGCACCAGCATCGCGCAGACGGCGGAAGCTGTCGCGGCCCCGCTCGCCAAGCGAGAGGGTGACGGCGCAGTCGGGATACAGCTGTTTAATTGTGGCCACGATGTCGCACACCACTTCGTCAGTGAACCATGCATCCTCACCACCCTGCAGCACAAAGGTGCGGAAACCCAGTTCGTGGCCAGTGCGGCAGCAGTCGAGAATCTGCTCCTTGGTGAGGCGGTAGCGGCGACAGGAGGCCTCGCGGCGTATGCCACAATAAAGGCAGTTGTTGCTACAGTGGTTGGATATTTCGATGAGACCGCGAATGAAGACGCGCGAACCGTAGATCTCGTTGCGCACGCTACGGGCTTCGGCGAAAAGCTCGTCGACAGCCTGCGGATCGCTAGTAGTCAGTAAGTAGTCGAGGTTCATTTTATTACAAATTCGTATACCGAGTCGCGCTCGATGTCTTGATATACTGGCAGTATCTTGATATGCGTGCCGCGTTCGAGGTTGATGGGGCCAAGATAGATAGCGCTCTGGCGAGTGGGAGTGCTCATATCTGTAGTGTAGAAGATATAGGTGTTCGGAACCTCGGTAGTGATGGAAATGTTCATGGTGTGGTCGTCGACACGGCGGATTGTGAACTGTGGTGTGAAGCTGCCTTCGCAGTAGTTGTAGCCCTTGGCAGCGAGGCGGTCTTTTTGCATCTCCACCTTGCGGCGAAAGCGGTTCCAGTCCTTCTTGTCGCGCTGGCTCCATAGGCATTCGCTGGTGGCCAACATTCGCGGCAGCAACATGTATTCGGCGTGCGAGGAGGTGTTTATGAATTCAGTCCATAGGTTGCATTGGCCACCGATGACGCTAGACTCAATATGGCTGCTCGTGCCGGCAGGCACAGGATCGAAGTCGTAAGCTTTCTTTAGTGTCACCATGCCGCCGATTGATGCTGGTTGATAGCGTGGGTCGGCCTGGTAGTAGTCGAAGTAGCAATACTCTGTCGGGCACTGGATTACCTTGTATCCGCGTCCAGC
Organism: Bacteroidales bacterium; assembly: GCA_017524785.1. Classification (GTDB taxonomy): domain Bacteria; phylum Bacteroidota; class Bacteroidia; order Bacteroidales; family P3; genus Colimorpha. The sequence continues at coordinate 38,702 of JAFXUY010000010.1, forward strand.
AGCGTCGAGACCGGGCTTCTGGCCTCGCCATGACATGACAACGGCATCGGTGCCCACAAATGGGTTGTGGTCGGCAATAGACGACTCCATACCCCATGCATCGTCCTTGAGGCCCATGATTTCATCCCACCCTATTATGGTGCGGCCTTTGGAACGCAGGAATTGCTGTATTTTCCCCATAAACCAGCTTTGCAGCTGCTCCTCGCCGGTTAGGTGTTCCTGCTTTATGCGGCGCTGGCAGCGTGGGCACTGCTCCCAGTTGGCTTTAAAGGCTTCGTCGCCACCAATGTGGATATACTTGGAGGGAAAGATTTCACACACCTCGTCGAGCACGGCATACATGAAAGCCAACGACGAGTCGTTGCCGGCACAAAGGATGGCTTTTGGCGGCCAATATGGGCCGATGGCCACCTCATAGGGATAGTCGTCGCATGCAAGTTCAGGATAGGCGGCAAGGATTGCCGACGAATGGCCAGGCATCTCAACCTCGGGTATCACCTCTATGCCGCGCACTGCGGCGTATTCGACAATCTCGGCCAACTCCTCGCGGCTGTAGAATCCACCATAGGTGGCGCGCTCACCATCACGCGGAGGAGTGGCTTTGCCCCACGGCTCATCGTCGCGGTCAACACGCCATGAGCCCACGGTGTTGAGCTTCGGATAGGCCTCGCTCGGCAAACGCCATCCATGGTCGTCGGTTAGGTGGAAGTGGAAGCGGTTCATCTTGTAGGCCGCCATTATATCGAGGTAGTGCTTTATGAACTTCATTGGGAAGAAGTGACGGCATACGTCGAGGTGAACACCTCGCCAACTGTAGCGTGGAGCATCGAGAATGGTGCATTCGGGGATGGTGATGCTGCTGTAGTTAACATTGTTGACATCGGCAGGAAGCATCTGTATGAATGTCTGGTAGGCGTAAAAGAGACCTGCCTCGGTGTTGGCCGAGAGGCGTATACCTGTGGGGCGCACCTCAAGGAGATAACCCTCGTCGCCTAACTCGGTATTCACAGTATCGTTGATTACCAACTCTATGTCGCCGCCCACGGTAGGCGAAACCAAACGCGGATGCCTATGCACCTGGCGCAACGATTTCAGCACATACTTCACCGTTGGCGAATTCTGCCCGACACCCGACACCGTGAGTCGTGGGTTGCGGTCGAGCGTGTAGCTGCCGTCCTTCTGTAATGTAAACAACGGTTCGGGCACAATGCTCAACTCCGTCACCTGCGCCCGGCGTCCACATCCGGCGGCAAGCATGGCAGCCGCCAGCATAACAACAATCGCTTTTCTCATAACTGCCACTATTAACGCACATAGTACAAAATTATTATGTGCGCGCAATAAAAACACCCACACAGCGTTAAAATAATATGCCAAATCTGAAGAAACTACTCTCCGACTCCGTAATCTACGGTCTCAGCAGCATTGTTGGCAGGTTTATGAACTACCTGCTCGTTCCCGTCTACACCTATCACATCAGCGCCGCCTCGGGCGGCTATGGCGTGGTGACCAACGTCTACGCCTACACGGCGCTGCTCGCGGTTATACTCACTTTCGGCATGGAGACGACCTTCTTCTACTACGCCAACCGCGAAGGTGTTGACCGCCGTAAGGTGTTCTGCACAGCGCTGAGCGCCGTGGGCTCGGTGGCGGCAGTCTTCCTGTTGCTGGTGATGCTCTTTATTGGCCCCGTCAGCGCTTTCATGGGTTATAGCGACCATCCCGAATACATTCGGGCAATGGCTATCGTTGTGGCTATCGACGCTTTCCAAGCCATACTCTTCGCCCGTCTGCGTCGCGATGGCCGTCCGTGGAAGTTCTTCGCCTTGAAGATGGCGTTCATCATCCTCAGCATGGGGCTCAACCTGTTCATATTCCTTGTAGCACCACACTGGAGTCACCTGCCGTGGATGTCATGGTACGATGAAGCCGACAATGTGAAGTACATCTTCTATATCAACCTCTTCTGTACCACCATCGTCACACTTGGCTTTTTCAAGGAGCTCAAGGATTTCAGACTTTCGGATTTCAGTGCGCCGCTCCTAAAGCAGATGCTCAAATACACATGGCCGTTGCTTCTGCTCGGCATCGTTGGCATCTTCAACCAGACAGCCGACAAGATACTGCTGCCGCGGCTGCTACCTGGCGAAGAAGGGCGCATACAACTCGGCATTTACGGTGCCTGCGTAAAGATTGCCATGCTGATGGCCCTCATCACCCAAGCATTCCGCTACGCCTATGAGCCATTCGTCTTCGGCGGACAACGAGACAAGAACAGCAAGGAGACGCAGGCCCAAGCTACCAAATACTTCATCATGTTCACGCTACTTGCATTCCTGGCGGTGATGTGCTACATCGAGTTGTTCCAGCATTTTGTTGGCCCCGACTACCGCGAGGCGCTGCCGGCCATACCCATCGTGATGATGGCCGAGATACTGATGGGCATCTATTTCAACCTTTCCTTCTGGTACAAGCTGACAGGCCAGACCTGGTGGGGCGCCGTCATGAGCACCATTGGGTGCGTCGTGCTGGTCGCAGTGAACATCATCTTCGTTCCAAAAGTAGGCTATATGGCCTGCGCATGGGGCGGCCTCGCCGGCTACGGCGTATGCGTGCTGCTCAGCTACTTTATAGGCCAGAAGAAATACCCAGTACCCTACCCCGTCGGCACTATTCTGGGATATATGGCATTGGCGCTGCTCCTCTACGCTGCCACCGTATGGGTACACCCGACTTCAATCTGGCTGCGCCTAGGGTGGAATACACTCATGCTGCTGGTATATGTAGCCGCAGTGCTCTACGGTGAACGCCGTCTCGTATCGCAAGTAACAAACAAGTTAATACACCGCAAAAAATGAAACGTCCAATACTTGTCCTGCCCTTGTTGTTCATGTTGTTTTTCTCGCTGGCTTCCTGCCACAAGACATGCACATGCATTGAGATGAACGGGCGCGAGCACGTCTATACACGCGAGGAGGTCGAAGAAGCCAACGGCGGCTCATGCGACGATATGATCTACATGTTCAACCAGGAAGCCTCGGGCGCCTGGCTCCGATTCTATTCAATCTGCTCATGGGACTAGACTCCTGTCACCTTTGCCCACGCGCTTGCGGCGCCGACCGTACCAAAGCCGCAGGTTTCTGTCACGCCTCCGACAGTCTCGAAGTAGCTTCCGTATGTCTACATCGCGGCGAAGAACCTCCACTCAACCCTATAGTCAACATCTTCTTCGCACATTGTAACCTACAGTGCATCTACTGTCAGAACCACCAAATCAGCACAGCCGAACGCGCTAAGTGGGAACCGATAAGTGTTGATACCCTTGCCGACCAGATAGCCGAAAACATCAAAAAATCAAACAGTCTTACAATCAAACAATCAGGCAATCCTCTTGTTGGATTTGTTACCGCCGCCCACTACGCACACCATATACCTGAAATAGTTCACGCCATACGCCACAAGGGGTTCAACCCCACATTCGTATACAACTCCTCTGGCTACGAAAGCGTCAACACCCTTCGTTCTCTCGAAGGGCTTATCGACATTTATCTTCCCGACTATAAATACGCCGATTCCCAACTTGCCGCCGCCTACAGCCATGCGCCCGACTATCCCGAAGTGGCATATGACGCCATTCGCGAAATGATACGTCAGGTAGGTTCTGGCCTAAAAGTCGACGAATCAGGCACTGCATATCGCGGACTCATAGTCCGTCATCTCGTTCTCCCCGGACACACCGAAAACTCGGTCCAGGTCCTCGACCGTTTAGCCGACCTCACCTCTCCACTCCCTCCATTCTCTCTCCATCTTTCTCTAATGGCACAATACTACCCACCCCGGACCGACCTTCCCTCGCCTCTCGACCGCAAACTCACGCACGACGAATACTCGACAGTGGTGGACCATGCCCAAGACCTTGGACTCATCGCTGGATGGATTCAGGAGCTCGACGCCTCCGACAACTATCGACCCAACTTTGAAAACGCCGACAGCCCGTTCCAGAATCTGTAATCCTGAACCTTCGGTATAGATACAATTCACCTTTAGCCATTAAACTTAAAACCAGCAACCATTACCCGTATAACCATGAAAAAACGCATCGTATATAAACTGGACATCTTCGACGAAGACCCCGTAGACATTGCCTACCTCCTCTTCCACACCTCCGACCCCGGCTACATCTTTGTCGACAACCTCAACCGGCTTTGCCAATACAACCTGCATCGCATTGACGACATGCCCTTTCCACCACCACTTGACAACGACACCACAGTGCAATCAAGCGATCAGACCCCCTACCCTTTCTACACCCACTCCGACCCCATAAGCCACAAACACTACTTCCTCATAGAAAAACCCTTGTCGGCCACACCCTCAGGATCGTGGCAACCTGCCGACAAGCTCCTCATCATCAAAGGTGAAAGCGCAGCCCTCGAAGCGGAAAGCATCCTTGACGACTTCACCGACCCTCTGCCCCCACGCCCCGACGACCTCCTTGCCATACAACATGCCGAACTCCGCGACCAGATGCTCCAAGCATTCACCGTCGTCAACCTTCTCGACTTCTCGGCTCCCACCCCATCCAGCACCCGTGCCGCACGCGACCGAGCCACCCTCGAACAACACTGCAACCTTATACTTTCATATATCGAGCGCAACCACCTCGACATTTCAGAAATCGAACGTCTGCGGTTATCCCGCCAGCAGTCGCTAATGGAGGCAGATAGCGAAGACAACGAGTGACCCGACAGACACATTCGTTGCCACTTTTTTTGCCATATTAAAATAATTTTGTATATTTGCACTCGTCTTTCCCAAATGACAATAATAACGTTAAAACACAATATCATGACAATCAAAGATCTCGAACCCAAAGAGTTGTGGAGTAACTTCTACTCCCTCACACGTCAACCGCGTCCCTCGAAACACGAGGAGAAAGTGCGTAAATTCCTAGTCGACTGGGCAAAGAAAAACAAAATCAATTGCCGTGTCGACTCCGTTGGCAACGTGATTCTCAGCAAACCCGCCACCAAGGGTATGGAGAAGGTGCACCCAGTGGTGCTGCAGGCTCATATGGATATGGTGCCACAGGCTCGTGCTGGCAAGAAACACAACTTCGAGAAAGATCCCATCGAGACAAAGATTGTCGGCGACTGGGTGTATGCCTGCGACACCACCCTCGGTGCCGACGACGGCATGGGTGTTGCTGCCATTATGGCTGTCTTTGCCAGCAAGACCGTGAAGCACGGACCGCTGGAAGCCCTCATCACCACCGACGAGGAGACAGGCATGACCGGCGCTTTCGGTCTGAAGAAGGGTGAACTGCACGGCGACTACCTGCTGAACCTCGACAGCGAGACAGAAGGCGAGCTCTATGTGGGTTGCGCTGGCGGTATCGATGCAGCCCTTTCCATTCCCTACAAGACCGAGAAGGCCCCAAAGGGCATGGTTGCCTACAAGCTGACCATCGGCGGCCTTAAGGGCGGCCATAGCGGCATGGAAATCAACACCGGCCGCGCCAACGCCAACAAACTGCTGTTCCGCCACCTTCGCTGGGTTGCCGAATGCGGCATCCGTCTTGTCAGCATCGAGGGCGGCAATATGCGCAATGCCATCCCGCGCGACGCCGAAGCCGTTGTAGCTATGCCCAAGGAACACGAAGAGTGCATTCTCAAGGAGTTCGAAAAAGTGGCAGGCTGGGTGAAAAAAGAACTTGCCGCTGTCGAGCCCGACTTCTTCATGAAATACGAAAAGGTGCGCATGAACCCCACCGTCATCGACAATGAAGGTACACAGAAGATTATCAACCTCATGATGGTTGCCCCCAATGGTGTAATCCGCATGAGCAAAGATATGGAAGGCCTCGTCGAGACCTCGCTGAACCTTGCCATTGCCAAGACTACAGCCAGCAAGAAGTTCGTCGTCTACGCTCTGCTGCGCAGCAGCGTCGACACCGCCAAGGAAGCCCTTGCCGAACGCCTCGTCTGTCTGGCCGAACTGGCTGGTGGCAAGTGCCAGCTCAGCGGAGCCTATCCCGGCTGGAAACCCAACATGCAGAGCCAGCTGCTGAAGACCATGAAGGCCACCTACAAGAAGATGTACAAGAAAGAGCCTGCCGTGATGGCTATCCACGCCGGTCTCGAGTGCGGCCTGCTTGGTGGCAAATATCCCGACATGGAGATGATCAGCTTCGGCCCCACACTGCAGAGCCCACACAGCCCCGACGAGCGTTGCTATATCCCCAGCGCCAAGAAGTTCTACGACTACCTGCTGAAAGTGCTGGAAGCAATTCCCGAGAAAAAGTAAGTAGACATTAAACAAAAAAACAAGGCTCCGCATGGAGCCTTGTTTTTATTTTATACCTATCGCAAGCTTGATTTTATCAATGTCGCTCTCTCGCTTCAATGTGTTGTCGGTCGACATTACCGTGGAACTATGCAGTGCCGCCGAGAAAGCCCGTTGCACACCTAGCAAGTAGTCGCACTGACGGTTGTAACGGCGCAGGTCTTCTGTGTTGGTAATCTCGCTTACGCCTTTATATGCCTTCTCCACACGCTGATAGGCTTTGACAATGTTGCGGTAAGGATTGTCCTTGGCGGTTATTTCCTTCTCGCCGTCGTCTATCTGCCGCAGCTTGTCGCGTATCTGCAGACAGAGTTCCTGCATCTCGATATATCCGTCCAGTATGTCGAGGAAACCACGGCCACGCTCGACGGTGGAAAACGACGGCTTTAGGTCGGTCTGCTTGCGCAACAGACGGTAGCCGTTGAAGAGGGTGCGGTCCACTTTGCGCGATGCTGTGAGGGTGTCGTCGTTGCGGGCAATCACAGCACGCTTGCGCATCACCTGCAGGTAGCACTCCTGCACAGCAAGCACCTGCTCAAGTTGCTGCTCGTAGAGTGCGGCTCCTTCGCGGTCTCGGAAACCTGGCATAGGCACCATATTAGGCTCAATGTCGCGGTATGCGGTGGCAATGTCATACATCTTGCCAATGGATATGGAGGTGATAGTATCGCTGCGTTCGCTTATCTCCTCAAGAATTGCGTAGTAGTCGACATAAAGTTGCTGGGCGGCGATGAATTCCTCCATGCTCTCGATGAACAGGCGGCTCTCCGCATCGGTGGTAAAAGCCGGCACTTGGTTGACAGTGCGCAGCACCTCGCGGTAGGCGGCAAGCTGCTGCTTGTATTTCTTGCCATAGAGCGATGCAATTGCCTCGCTGCCGGAAGCGATAGTGGCTCTAAGGTCGAGAGTCTGTGTGTAGCGTTGCTGGATGTTGATGATCGTACGCATGCGGTTTACATAGTCCTCATACTCCTTGACATCGGCGAAGTTTACCGGCACCGAGGTGTTCTTGAACACCTTGGTGTATGAACGGTAAACGTCGTTGTTCTCTTTCTCACAACGCACACGCAATATGTTCTTGAAGTTCTCTATCTGATAGGGCAGCGAATTATGTCCGAGGACATTGTCGAGCATATCGTTCTGGAACGAGTTGAGCTCGTCGAGTCGCGAGAGGCTTTCATTAGTGGCGTTACCGACAGATAAGTCATACTTGTTGTAGACCATCAGGTAGCTATAGTACAAATCCTTGAGTTCTTTCAGTTTGGCCTTGTCGCTGATGCCGGCGCCATCGCAAGCCGTAATGATGGCACGGTGGTGGAGTTCGATGCTGGAGCGGTAGTCGGCAGCCGTCTTGTTACGTTCTTCCTGCTGACGGCGCGCCTCGTCGATGGCTCGCTGGCGTGCTGCCTCTTTCTCGGCCTCTATACGCTGCTGTTCCAATCGCGAATACTTGATGCTCATACGCCCCATTAGGTCGGCCAACCGGCGAAGGCGATACTCGTAGATTGGATAGTCGGCAAGCACAGTATTGCTGTCGAGCCATATTACGCTGTCGCGGAAAGAGTAGTCGTTCTCAATAGAGGAAATCAGCTTCTGGGCTTTGGTTCGGATGGATACGCATAGGTTCGTTAGGGCCACATAGTCTTCGGGCTGCTGGGCCAGGAAAGCCATTGCACCCGCAGTGTCGTTTACCAGTGCCGAGTCCAGCCCGTAGTTGGGAAGAATATCGGCAACGCTGAGGACTGTAGGGGTCGTGGGACGCTGGGCCTTTACAGAACCGGAAACCGGAAATTGAAAATTGAAAAATATGCTTGTGCACACAAGCATTGCAACCTTTATGGCAACATTCTTTCTCATAGAGCATTCAACCTTCAATTCTCCGCTTTCCAATTACTAGTCGCCGTACGACGATGCATCGAAGCAGTGGGTGCAGATACGCTCCTTGGGCATACCGATGGCCTCGCAGACATCATCTATAGTGTTGAACTTGAGTGTATCGACCCCCACGTGCTGACGTATCACCTCGACCATCTTGGCATATTCCGGCGTGCGGTGGTCGTGGTAGGCATTCAGCTTGGCCGTTTCGAGTTCGGCGGCAGGACGGCCCTCGAGTTCCTCTATCACACGGCGCGTGATAAGCTCGCGGTCGGTCTTGCTTTCGCTGAAGTTGAGGAAGGTGCACCCGTGGACCAGCGGCGGGCAGCTGATGCGCACGTGGACACGCTTGGCGCCATAGTCGTAGAGCATCTTCACGTTGTCGCGCAACTGCGTGCCACGGACGATGGAGTCGTCGCAGAACACGACCTCCTTGCCTTCGAGCACAGCGCGGCTGGGTATGAGCTTCATCTTGGCCACCAGGAAGCGGTCGGCCTGGCTCACCGGCATGAAGCTGCGACTCCACGTTGGAGTGTATTTCAGCAATCCACGTTTGTACGGTATCTTGCGACCGTTGCTATAGCCCAAGGCCATACCTATGCCCGAGTCGGGAATAGGGCTCACGAAGTCGGGCGTTATGTCGTCGCGTTCGCCCATCAGGCGACCCAGATTGTAGCGCACCTCCTCGGCATTGATGCCCTCGTATTCAGTGCAGGGGTAACCATAGTATATCCAAAGGAACGAGCAAATCTGCAGCTTCTCGTCTGCAGCACGCAGCACCTTGATGCCACCCTCGGTGGTAATCCTCACTATCTCGCCGGGACCCACGAAGCGGCAGGTCTCGTAGCCCAGGTTGACATACGAGTGGCTCTCGCTGGCCACAGCATAGTCGTCGCCGCGGCGGCCGATGACTATGGGCGTGCGGCCGTAGCGGTCGCGGGCAGCGATGATGCCTTCGGGGGTAAGTATAATCATCGAGCAACTGCCCTTCACATTGTTGTAGACGTTCTCGATTCCTTCTACGAAATCTTTGCCCTGCGAGATAAGCAGCGCCACCAGCTCGGTGGGGTTGGTGCGCCCGATAGAGAGGTCGGTAAACTGCTGGTGCTTGTTCAGGCAATCCTGCTCCAGCTCGTCGATATTGTTTATCTTGCTCACAGTGGCGATAGCAAAGCGGCCGAGGTGCGAGTTGACCATCACAGGCTGCGCCTCAGTGTCGCTGATGACGCCGATACCAACATTGCCTGTCATCTCCTGGAGATCCTTCGAGAATTTGGGGCGGAAGTGCGAGTTCTGAATGTTGTGGATGTTCTGATGGGCTTGAGTGCCATCGAATGTTGCCATATCGGCACGTTTGGTGCCCAGGTGCGAATGATAATCCGTTCCGTAGAACAGATCTGAAATACACGGTTGCGTGCTCACCACGCCGAAAAAGCCGCTCATAATGCTGTTTGTGTTTTAAATGATAATATTAATATATTGATAACAAATTTGTTATTTAAACAATCATCGTGACTTTTAAAATACAAATATACGACTTTTCCCAGAAACACCTGGAGAAAGTTATCAACACTATGGGTTAATTGGGGCTACTGGCTTAGGAAGTCGGCAATCTGACGTTCGGAGATGTTGCGGGAATGGAAGGTAGCCTCAACCTCGCCGTCGTCGAGGAGCATCACAAGAGGCCGCTGCCCATAGGTAAGACGCAGGAATACGCTGTCGCCCAATTCCGACGGCTCTATATAATGTATATGTGTTGTGTCGAGATCATGACGCTCGGCAATGGTGCCTATCTTCTGGCGGGCCATCTTGCAGAACTCACAGCCGGGAGTGACGAAAGCCACCAGCTGGCGACCTTGGTCGAGATGACGGTCGCCGAGGACACCGTCGGGAGCTATGCTCTCGGCAAGGGTATCTTTATGGTAGCGGTTATTGCTGGGTCCGAAGAGCCAGCTGTCGGGAAGTGAAATAGCAAAGATAGCGACGGTTGCCAGCACTACAATACCTGCCGACAGGCCAAGCCGCAGCCCTTTGCGGCGCACTGGTTTTTCTTCTCCTTGCAATCTGTAGGCCACAAGGACCAGGAGTATAAGCACACCGTTCTTGAGGAGCGACTGTATGGGGTTGAAGTCGACGAGTTGCCCGAAGCACTGGCACGACTCCATACGTCCCTTTAGGGCGGCATAGCAGAGGAAAAGGCTGAAGAAGACGAGCATCAGCAGCGTAAGCACCTTCACCAGACGGCGGTACCATCCGAGGATTATGAAGATGCCCAGTATGAGTTCGGCGGCAATGCACAACCGCACCAGTACATCCACCACCGTGAAGGGGAAGAATCCGTAGGAGAAGACATATAGCTCGAAGGGGTCTATGTCGATAAGCTTGGCGACGGCAGACAACACGAACAACGCACCAACAATGATACGCAGGACGATGGACATGCACCTCCACCTCTGCGTGCGGCGGCTTCCTTCCTCCAGGGTGTTATTCTTCGGCATATTCGTGGCAGGAGACTTTGTGCATCTCTACGCGTTCGAGAGTCGGCGTGCCGGTGACACTGTCGATTACATGGCGTTCGATGGCCATCTCGGTGATATCGTCGCACTTGAGTCCGCGGTCGACAGTGAGGAACTGCATACGGTTGTTGTCACCCTCGAAGTTGCACTTGCACTGGTGTTCTTTGTTGCAGGCTACGGCGAGCAATGCCAAAACGGCGAGTAAAAGGTATCTCTTCTTCATGGCTTTTATTCTTCAAAGATTGAATCAATCATGAATTCGTAGTCGGTGCAGAGCAGCGAGTCCATGCACACCGAATCCATCACATTATGGTAGGTGTAGGTCTTCAGCTGTTCACAGTTGCCTTTTTCGAGCTTGATGATGCGTACGTTCTGCGTGCCGAGGACGGAGCAACGGCAGGTCGTCTGCTTGTCGCACGAGGCCAGGCCGAGGGCCAGCACCACTGCTGCCAATATTGCAATCTTCTTTTTCATGGGTTTATAATGTTCTGAGTATATCTTCAAGTGATTCGAGGTCGTGCACCAGCACGTCGCGGGGTTTGCTTCCGTTGCTGGGCCCCACGATGCCGGCGGCCTCGAGCTGGTCGATGATGCGGCCGGCTCGGTTGTAGCCCAGCTGCAGCTTGCGCTGGAGCAGCGAGGTGCTGCCGAACTGCGAGTTGACAACCAGACGAGCGGCGTCGTTGAAGAACTCGTCTTTCGACTTGGCGTCGAACTCCTTGTTGGGTTCCTCGTTCTCGTCGAGGTATTCCGGCAGCTCGAAACCCTCGGGGTAGCCGCGCTGGTCGCCAATGTATTTCACCAGGCGCTCGATCTCCGGAGTGTCGATGAGGGCGCACTGCAGACGTATCATATCCTTGCCGGCAAGCGAGATAAGCATGTCGCCACGGCCTATCAACTGCTGTGCACCGCCGGTGTCGAGGATGGTCTTGCTGTCGATGCCCGAGGTGACGCGGAAGGCCACACGTGCAGGGAAATTGGCCTTGATGGTGCCGGTGATGATATTGGTGGTTGGACGCTGGGTGGCGATGATGAGGTGTATGCCCACGGCACGTGCCAGCTGTGCCAGACGTGCTATGGGGAGCTCCACTTCCTTGCCGGCGGTCATGATGAGGTCACCGAACTCGTCGATGACGACGACGATATAGGGCAGGAAGCGGTGACCATGCTCGGGGTTGAGCATGCGCTTGCAGAACTTCTCGTTGTATTCGGTTATCTTGCGCACCTTGGCCTGCTTCAGCAGGTCGTAACGGGTGTCCATCTCGATGCAGAGCGAATTGAGGGTGCGCACCACTTTCTTGACATCGGTGATGACGGCCTCCTCTTCGTCGGGCATCTTGGCCAGATAGTGGCGTTCGAGGGCCGAATAGAGGCTGAACTCAACCTTCTTGGGGTCGACAAGCACAAGCTTGAGCTCGGAGGGGTGCTTCTTGTAGAGCAGCGACGCCAGCACGGCGTTAAGGCCTACCGACTTACCGGTACCGGTGGCGCCGGCCATAAGCAGGTGGGGCATCTTGGCCAGGTCGGTGACGAAGCACTCGTTCGAGATGGTCTTGCCGAAGGCTATGGGCAGCTCCATCTTGGCGTTCTGGAAAGCGTCGCTCTCGAGCATGGTCTTCATTGAGACAATCTGGGGCTTGGCATTGGGCACCTCGATGCCTATGTTGCTTTCGCCGGGGATGGGGGCTATGATACGTATGCCGAGGGCAGCCAGCGAGAGGGCTATGTCGTTCTCAAGGCCTTTGATTTTGCTGATACGCACGCCGGGGGCGGGCTTTATCTTGTAGAGCGTCACCGTGGGACCGGGCTGGGCCGAGATTTCGGTAATCTCGATGCCATAGTCGTTGAGGGTCTGCACGATGCGGTCTTTGTTGGCGATGAGCTCTTCTTTGGTCACCTTGACGTTGCGCACCTCGCTGTCGTCGAGCAGGTCGGTGCCCGGCATCTTGTAGTCGGAGAGGTCTAGGTGTGGGTCGTAAGGCTCGTCGAGGCCATAGTGGCGACGGTAGTCGTCCTCGTCGAGTTCGTCGACCGAAGGCTGTTCCTCGTCGGGCTGTTCGTCGGCAGCGACCGGCGATTCGGCCACAGAGGTGTCCTCGATGGTGAAGCTCACCTCGTCGGGGTCTTTGCCTTGGGCCTTGGCGTTGATGCGTGCGAACTCGTCGTCGATAGAAAACGCCGGTTCTGCGTCGGCATGGACAGCATCCGGTTGGGGCTGTTCGTCGATGACGGCCGGGCGCTGGAAAAGCTCCATCGCCGCAGCATCGAAGTCGGCACCTGGGTCGTCGTCGGTGTCGGCAGCGGTGTCTGTCAAATCGATAGGCTCCGTCACATCAGCGGCAGCAGCAGGCTTGGTGTGGTCGGTGGCCACCTCTTCTATCTCCTTGCCAACATCCTTGGCGACCTGCTTGAGGTCGACTTTAGGCAATTTGACCTCGGGCAGCTGCATCTTGTGCACCAGCACGAGGAACAGCACGGCAAGGAATACGAGGATCACCAGCGTCCACCAGCTGAGCAGCTCGTGGAGCGGCTCGGCCAGATTGAGGCCAATGCCGGCATAGCTCTCGAAGCCGGCGTTCTTGACCCATGCGCCGCCGATATAGCCAAGGAACACCGAAACCCACAGCATCCAGAACATGGTGCTGCCGAAGGTTTTCCACCAGGGGAGCACCACGACGTTCCACAGCCGCATGCCATAGACGAAGAAGAGCAGCACGAAGCCGTAGCTGCCGATGCCGAAGAGGTTGGTGGTGAAGAATTCTGCCAGTCCCTGCCCCAGCGAGCCTGTCCAGCCGCCGCGGGCATCGGTGACATAATAGCCGGTGAGGGCCAGCGCCAGGAAGGCGGCAAACAGCACATAGAGCGCCCCGCGGATATGTGCGAAGCGCTTGCTCTTGAGGAATTCGGAGAAGGCGGCTCTTCTGGCTGCGCCATTGCCTTTCTTCGTCTTTGATTTCTTTTTACTTGCAGCCACCTGGCAGAGGGTTTGGTTGTGGGCTTTCGGCCGAGTGATTATTATTCAGCCTGCAGCAGTTCGATTTCTTCCTGGAGTTCGGTGCCGAGGGTTTCAAGTTCTTCTTCGCTGAGCACTTCGTAACCGTCGGGCAGCAGGAAGTCGGCCTCTTTCACCTTGCCTTTGACAATCTCGGTGGCGGTGTAGGTGATGGCTTTACCCTCGCCGGCATCCACGGTGCACTCGAGGGGCATGCCCTTGATGCCGCCGAAGAGGACATTGATCTGGGGACCCATCTCGTCGCTGTACCACATCTCTCTCGGGTGGTCCTTACCCTCGTCGTCGAACTGGTGGCGGATTATCTTCTTGGCGGTGACACCGGCAATCTGCTTGGTTTCGTTCACCATCTCGTAGTAGAAATGGCCGGCCTCGGTGTCGACGATATACACGCTGTCGAAGTCGCTGGCCTTGAATTCGTTCTTGAGCAACAGCTTGCCGTCGCCCTGATAGGTAAATTCCGAACCCTGGCCGCGGAGGTAACCCAGCAGCTGGCTGTAGTTGTCGCAGCGGGTCATCGTAAGGTTCTGCACCAGCACGCACTCGGTCATGCCGCCGGCGAAAATGGCGCTCTTGGTGAACATATCGCTGCCCGAGACCTTGATTTCGGCCGTTGCAGCCTCTTCGGGGATGTTCATGGCCACCTGGCCGGTGGACTCGACTTTGTACTTCACGATGCCCTTGAAGGTGTTCTGGGCGAAGGCGGCGCCGCCAAACATAAGCACTGCTGCGGCGAGAGCGAAAATCTTTTTCATTGTTTATCCTGTTTTTTGTTTCTATATCTGTTTTTAGTACATTTAGTACCGTCGGCAAACGACAAATTGCGGCCGACGACAAATAATAACAATACTTTGTATAAAATATTGTATACGCATAAAAAATATTTTTTCCAACGCCACGGCAATCGTCCCATGAGCCCATTTTTGTAACTAAACTTTTAGTTACGATTTAACATTTCAACCCTCTCCGTCAGCCGACGAAGCCCGCAATGGAAATCAAGCAGTTACAGCGATATTTTTACATTCAACACTCTGTACCAGTGCACTATAGCCCACAAACCAACACCTAACAGCCTATGACACAGCACCATCTCTTTACCAACTCTTACCCCTCTCCTTATCTTCGACTAATGAACATTTAAGTTAGTAAGAGATGCTAAATTTAACATTAGGCAGTGATATGCCATTTACACATTGTCGAAGGCTACTCATCCCCTGCCTGACCCCTGCTCGCCCCTACCGTTCCGCCTGCAATATCCTTTTTACTAAATAATGTTAAAAAAAGAACACTTTTGGGAACCTCGTCGTCATATATAATAAAAAAGGGTATATTTGCAATTTGTAAAGAACATATCCAATAGGAGCACAACCGCGCAAAACGAATGGATATGAGACTGTTGCCCATAAAACGGACACTGCTGCTGGCGGCACTTCTGCTGTCGTGGGCAGGCACGTGCCTGGGCCAATGTCCGACAAGCACAACGAAGGGTAACGACTTCTGGGTAGCATTCCTTTACAACCAAGACCCAAACGGGCCTTCATCCACCGACATGCTGCAGATCCACGGCGTATTAGACGGTGCTGGCACCCTATACTATTACGACACCGCCGGTGTGGAGCACGTAATGCCCGTATACGACAATACTGCAGGCTGCTGTTTCACTGTAGGTGCCAATGCCATGCGCGTGGCAACACCGTTCAACGGCGCCTGCCACATTACCTCGACGACAAACATTTGGCTGTATGCCCGCAATGTGGTGGAAGGCTCGGACGAAACGGCGATGGTGGTGCCGACACAGCAGCTGGGCAGCCGCTATATAGTGCAGGACTATCCGGCCAACCAAAAGGGTGGCGAGGTGGCGTTTGTGGCCACTCAGGACAACACAGTGCTGTCGATGACTGTGCCATGCAACATATGGAGCACAAATATCACGGCCGGAACAACACTCAACGTAAATCTCAACAGTGGACAAGCCTATCTGCTGATAGCCGACGACTGCACAGGCTCGGGCACAGCCTCGTTTTCGGGCATGGAAGTGACCTCGAACAACAAACCCTTCGCCATGTTCCAGGGAGGATGGAACCCCACGGTGCCAACCGACAGCACGGGTGGCGACCATCTGTTCGAGCAGGCCATCCCACCTAATTGCTGGGGCACGGAGTTTATCGTTGCCGGAGTGGCACAGCAGGCTGTAGAGAACAGGGTGAGAATCACCGCCGCAGAAGGCAACTGCAGCGTCAGCATCGACGGTGCGACAGTGGCCACACTGGCTGCAAACGCCACCTACGAATATACAATGATTCCGTCGTCGGAAGTACGCATTTCAACGAGCAAACAAGCAAGTGTGATACTCTATCTCGGCAGCGGCGGCAACACCGGAGCACCGTCGTCAGTCACCATTCCGCCGCTCGATGCAGGAGTGTGCGAAAGCGGAATACTTAAGCCCACCTCGAACGAGATATTCAACATGTCCATGATTGTAATCTGCCGACAAGATTACGATTCGGGAATGCGCCTCAACGACAACCCTCTGCCGACAGCTGGCACAAGCATTGTGGGCAACTATGTGGTGCACCGCATCAACTCGATTCGGTCGAGCTACGATTACATGCACAATGCAATGGGTCCTTATGTAGCCTACTGCTACGGCCTTGGCGAAGGAATAAGCTACGCCTATCCTTTAGGAATGGTTTTGGAGCCAAGAAGCTACGACACGGTGGTGCTGTACGACAATGCATGCGAGGGCGCGGGTTACCACAACAACGGATTCAACATATCGGCCGATGGGACCATGGTGGGCACCATGACGCTGGAGCGCGACGACACATTGCAGCATATGTTTACACACTATGTGGTGCACCTGACGGTGTGGCCGACGCAATACACGATACTGAACGACAGCATAGTGCTTGGCGACACAATGGTGTGGAACGGAATAACGATATACGACGAGGGAGAATACACAGCCACCCTTCTGTCGGAATATGGGTGCGACTCGCTGGTGACATTGAGGGTGAGCTTTACAGGCTTCGACACCATAAGGCTCTACGACACAGCCTGCGCCGGAAGCCACTACGAGATGAACGGCTTCGTGACGGAGCTGCCCGACACGACGGGAGAGGTGACGCTGCAACGCCACGCGGTCGAAGACGGCACGCCGAGGCTATACATACTGCGGCTGACAGTGCTGCCCCTCACCTACTCTGACTTAAATTTCACCATAGTGGACGGCGACACGATGAGCTACGGCGACACGCTTTTGAGCACCGTGGGCGACTACGAGTTCCGCCTGACGGGAGCCAACGGATGCGACTCGATTGTAAGGGTGCACCTGCGCTATGCCGAGCTTGGACTTACGGCCAGCGCCAGCGGCGTATGCCCCGGCGAGGAGGTGACAATAACGGCTTCGGGCACCTACACATACATCTGGAGTTCGATGCCCTACGATGCAGAGCTTGACAGCCTGCAAGGGCAGAACCCCATAGCGGTGCACCCCAGAGTGACGACAGAATACCGGCTGCTTGACGGCACGGGCGAGACGGTGGGCCGCGTGACGATAGGCGCAGAAGAACCGCCTGTGTTGTGCGTGGAGGCAAGCCGTGAGTTTGTAGACTTCGACCATCCCGGCGTGATATTCAAAGACTGCTCGGAAGGGCGCCACCATACACGATGGCTGTTCGGCGACGGCGACAGCGCCACTGGCGAGCGGGTGCTGCACGAGTTTGCAAAAGGACTGGAAGACAGCGTAGAGGTGACGTTGAGCACATGCAACCGCTACGACTGCTGTGTGGACACCACGCTGGTGCTGGCCTACCGCATACGCTCGGTATGGTTTCCAAATGTTTTCACCCCCGACGGGAATGCGAACAACCGGTTCCGCTGCCTCACCAGCCGTGAGCTGGAGAGCTTCGAGATGGACATCTACGACCGCTGGGGCATGCACATCTGGGGCACCACCGATGTGCAACAAGGCTGGGACGGCCGCCGCACCGACGGCACCCCCTGCCGGCAGGGTGCCTACGTGTACAGGTTCGTGTGGCGCGACGTAGACGGCGAGACGAAGAGCGGCATCGGCACGGTGACGCTGTTGAGGTGAGCCGTGCGAGGGGTGATTTTTAGAACTTTGTTTGGCCATGTGAGCTTTTTTGTTTATTTTTGCACTTTGTTTATTTAAAGCAGATGAGTAGCATATTGACAGATACGGTGAAGCGTTTGTCGCTGTTATACAAAGTCTTTGCGATGCTGGTGACGGCGGCGTTGATAGTGGTTATTTTCCCGCACGAAGGCCGCGGAGAGCATTATGACTACAAGATAGGAGCCGTGTGGCGTGGCGCCGACCTGGTGGCACCGTACGATTTTGTGGTGCTGAAAGACGCGGAGCAGATGAAGAGCGAGCAGGAAGCCGAACGGCGGAAGGCGACGATATACTACCGTGTGGACAGCAGCGCATACGCTACGGCCCTGGCAAGAGTGGAGAACGGCAAGTTGGGAGTGGATAACGGCGAGCGACACAAGCTGAAACGGCAGGTGGACAGCATCTACCGAAGAGGATATATGGAACGTGTGCCCGACTGGGCCGGTGGCCAGCGCGGCGTGGTGCTGGAAGGCAATGTGGGACACGAATGCCGACAAGGCGACTACGTGACGGCTGCCGACCTCGAAGCCGGACTGCTGAGGGACAGCATCCTGGTGGCAAGCATCGCCGTGGACGAAGAGCGCACGGCACTGGAGATGGACAGCCGGTTGAGCCAGCTGAGCTACGAGAGCCGCATGGTGATGGAGGGCGACCACATAGTGAGCAAAGGCGAAGAGGTGACAGAAGAGACGGCGCACGTGATAGAGAATCTGGAGGCCGAGCAGGACCGCCGATACAGCGAACGCTACAGCCTGTGGGGCCAGATGGCCGGACAGTTGCTGCTGGCGGTGATTGCCTTCGTGGCACTGTATATGTTCCTGAAGAACACGAGGCATCCGATACTGGACGACAACCGCAAGGTGGGGTTGGTGATGCTGGTAATACTGCTTATGTCGGCAGTGACGGCATTGGTGGTGAGGGTGAACGAAGACTGGGTGCTGCTAGTGCCGCTATGCATAGTGCCCATATTGATGAGGGTGTTCTTCGACATGAGGGTGGCACTGTATATCCACCTGACGACGGTGATTATATTGGCCAACCTGGTGCCCAACGCATTCGAGTTCATCTTCTACCAGCTGATTACGGGCATCATGAGCATCATAGCGGTGCGCAGCCTGGAGCGCAGGAGCCAGTTCTTTACGCTGGCGGGAGTGATATTTGCCAGCTATTCGTTCATCTACACGGCCGGCGTGCTGAGTCAGGACACGAACCTGCTGTCGCTCAATGCCGAGAGATACCTTATGTTCCTGCTTAACGCAACGATGACGCTGATGGCCTACCCGCTGATATACCTGTTCGAACGGCTGTTCGGCATGACGACGAACCTGACGCTGATGGAGCTGTCGAGCACGGGGCACGATGCGTTGAGGGAGTTGAGCCGCAGAGCCCCCGGCACGTTCCAGCATTCGGTGCAGGTGGCTAACATCAGCGAAGACCTGATGAACGAGATAGGCGGCGACGCGCTGCTGGCGAAGGTCGGCGCACTGTATCACGACATCGGCAAGGTGAAGAACCCCCTGTACTTCACGGAGAACCAGAGCAGCGGCTTCAATCCGCACGACGAGCTGGACTATGCCGAGAGCGCAAGGATAATAACGCAGCATGTGACCGACGGACTGGAGCTGGCGCGCAACTACCACCTGCCTGCCGACGTGCAGGACTTCATCCGCACACACCACGGCACGACATATACGGGCTACTTCTATGCCAAAGAGAAAGAGCGGCACCCTGACGGAGATTTCGACGTTACGGCGTTCCGCTATCCCGGCCCGCGTCCCTACAGCCGCGAGACAGCAGTGGTGATGATTGTGGACACCGTGGAGGCTGCCTGCCGCAGCATGAAAGAGCACTCGAAAGAGGCCACCGATGCGATGGTGGACCGCCTGATTGACGGCAAGGTGAAGGCCGGACAGCTTGACAACTGCCCGTTGAGCTACGGCGACATTGCCAAGATAAGGCGCATACTGAAGGACAAGATGATGAGCATATACCATGTGAGGGTGGAATATCCGACGGTTAAGAGTTAAGAGTTAAGGGTTAAGAGTTAAGAGTTAAGAATTAAGAATTAAACATAATATGAAGAAGAATATCTGGATTCACGTAGGAATGGTTGTGGCGATGTTCGCCGTGGCGTGCATCTATTTCTCGCCTGTGCTTTCGGGCAAGGAGATGTACCAGGGCGACACGCAGAAATTCGAGGCCATGGTCAAGGAGACCAAAGACTATCATGCCCGCACAGGCGACTATGCGCTGTGGAACAGTGCCATGTTCGGCGGCATGCCGATATACCAAGTCGGCGGCAACCCGCCGATGAAGAGCATCATGGCGCCGCTGCGCTCGGTGATGAACCTCGAAGTGCTTGGCCTGGGCCGCACCATCGGCGTGCTCTTCCTCTACCTTATCGGATTCTACCTGGCCCTGGCGCTGCTGGGCTGTTCGCCGTGGCTGGCACTGCTTGGAGCACTGGCCTTTGGTCTGGGAAGCTACAACATCATCATCGTCGAGGCGGGCCATATCTCGAAGGCATGGGCTATGGCCATGATGGCGCCGATACTGGCAGGCATGATGCTGTGCCTGCGCAAACCGAAGGAAAACGCAGACAAAAAGAAAGACTGGCTGTGGGGCGGACTGCTGTTCACGCTGGCACTGGGCCTGCAGCTCAACTTCAACCACATACAGATAACCTTCTACACCATGATAGGCGCCGTGCTGCTGGGTGCGGCACATCTGGTGTATGCCATAAAGGACAAGTATCTGCCCAAGTTCGGCCTGGGCGTCGGCGTACTGCTCGTCGGCTGTGCACTGGCCTTTGCATGCAACGCAAGGGCACTGGTGGTGAGCCAGCAGTATGCCAAGCAGACCATGCGCGGCGGCAACGCCATCACGGTGACACCCGAAGACCTGTATCACGACAGCGAGCCAGCCTCCATCAGCGGCAAGACCAGCGGACTGGACATAGACTACGCCTTCAGCTGGAGCTACGGTGTCGGCGAGACCTACACCCTGCTCGTTCCCGGCGCCATGGGCGGCGGCAGCGGCGAGACCGTGAGCACCGAGAGCGCCAGCTACAAAGCTTTCCACCAGCAGCAGATGCCACTCTACTGGGGCGACCAACCCTTCACAAGTGGACCCGTATACTTCGGCGCTATAGTGGTGTTCCTTGCCTTGATGGGTTTGGTTCTCGTGAAAGGACCTGAACGCTGGTGGCTGCTGATAGCGACAATACTGGCCATAGTCATGTCGTGGGGCCGCAACTTCATGCCCTTCAACGAATGGCTGTTCAACCACCTGCCACTCTACAACAAGTTCCGCACGCCGAGCATGAGCCTCGTGCTAGCCAACGTGTGCATGGTGCTGCTGGCGATGCTGGGACTGCGCGAGCTGTTCTCGAAAGAGACCGAAAGCAAGCGTAAATACCTGGCACTGTACATCAGCGGCGGCATCACAGCAGCCATGCTCCTCGTCGGCCTGCTGCTCTGCGGCGGTTTCAGCTACAGCGGCGCCTCCGACGCACAGATGGCACCCCAATACGGAGCACAGTGGGATCACATACAGAACATCTTCATACAGGACCGCAAGGCACTGTTCGTAAGCGACTC
The DNA here is from genome assembly GCA_017524785.1 of Bacteroidales bacterium. Lineage (GTDB taxonomy): Bacteria > Bacteroidota > Bacteroidia > Bacteroidales > P3 > Colimorpha. The sequence goes on from JAFXUY010000010.1 coordinate 60,182, forward strand.
GTGGCGTTCGTTGCTCTTCGTGGCGCTGGCCTTCGCAGCGCTGTGGTTCTTCGTGCGCCAGTCGGCCAAAGGCGACGGCAAGAAAAACACCCTGGCCATCGTGACCATCGTTGCGCTGATGCTGCTCACCGTCATCGACCTGTGGGGTGTAGACCGCCGCTATGTGAACGACAAGAACTACGTCAGCGAACAGCAGCTCAAGCTGCGCCCCGACCAGTGGGACTACGACATAGACCAGATGGCCGCACAGGCTGGCGACCAGAACTACCGAGTGCTGAACCTGGCCACCAACACCTTCAACGACTCGAAGCCCGCCGCCTTCCACCGCCAGGTGGGTGGCTACAGCGCCGTGAAGATGCGCCGCTACCAGGACATCATCGACTTCTACCTCGGCAGACATATCAACATGAACGTCCTCAACATGCTCAACGCACGCTACATTGTGGTGCAGGGCGGCCAGGTGCAGCGCAATCCCGAGGCACTGGGCAACTGCTGGTTTGTGCAGGATATCAAGAGCGTAAGCGACGCCAACGGCGAGATTCTGGCCCTCAACGACTTCAACCCTGCCACCACCGCTGTTATAAACACCGAGGAATTTACACTGCCTGAAAACGAGAGTGTCCTCGACAGCACCGACCACATCGAGATGGTGCACCAGAGCCCCTACAACCCCGACTACCTGAAATACACCTCACACACCAGCGACGAACAGATAGCCGTCTTCAGCGAGATATACTATGCTCCCGACTGGCGTGCTTATATCGACGGCAAGCCCGCCGAATACATACGTGCCAACTACATACTGCGCGCCATGGTGATTCCGGCCGGCGACCATGTTATAGAATTCAAGAACGAGGCTCCGCTGTTCCACAAGATGAACATCGTAACCATCCTCGGCTCGATACTGCTTGTCGCCATTGCCGGCGGTGCCATATTCCTCGTCTACCGCAAGCGGAAAGAGGCATGAAGATTCTGATAATACGCTACAAGAAGCCCTGCGGCGTGCCCGAAGGCGGCGAGAAAGCCAGCGAGCTGAACCACACCGTGCTTTGCCGCATTGCCGGCAAGGAGAATGTCGACACCTACTACATACACGACGAGGCGCACCACCGCAGCCTAGGTGAATACCTGCAAGGCGTGGTGTATATGCCGTTGGGCTACTACTTCGGCCTGACGCCGAAGCGAGTAGGCGAGATTGTGCACCTGGCCCGGACCTACGACGTGGTGTTTGTCGACCGCTCGGTCTTCGGCATCATAGCCAAACGGCTGAAAGAGACGGGCTACAAAGGGCGTGTGGTGTGTTTCTTCCACAACGTGGAGAAGATATATTTCTCGGCCAAATATTCGAGCCGCATCAATCCAATGCGATGGCTCGTGGTGCCTTGTGCCGACCGCAACGACCGGTGGAGCTGCCACTATGCCGACCGCACCATCGCGTTGAGCCGTCGCGACGACGACGAGCTGGCTCGGAACTACGGCCGACATGCCGACCAACTGATTCCCATAGCCTTTGTAGACCGCTACCAACGAGAGTCGTACACCACCGAGTATACTTCCGCCAAGCCGCTGTGCATGTTCCTCGGGGCCCACTTCCCGGCCAACGTGGAGGGCATTGAGTGGTTTGTCAAAAACGTACTGCCGAGAGTCGACATCCGCATGCAGATTGTAGGCAAAGGCATGGAGAAGTTGCGTGGAGCCGAATGGATGCGCGACGACATCGAGGTGCTGAGCAATGTGCCTGACCTGGAGCCGCTATTCGAAGCTGCCGACATCATGGTGCTGCCCATCTTCAAAGGCAGCGGCATGAAGGTGAAGACCTGCGAAAGCATGATGTACGGCAAGAATATCATCGGCACACCCGAAGCCTGGAGCGGCTACGAGCTGGACTATGCAAAAGCTGGTGCATGCTGCTTCACCGCCGACGAATTCATCGCCGCCATCAAGAATTTCTGCGACCACCCCCGTCCTCGCTTCAACACCTACAGCCGACAAATATTCACCGACCAATACTCCGCCGACTGCATGGTCGACAAATTCCGCTCTGTGTTAATTAAGTAGATAAGTCGACAGGAGATAAGGAGATAAGACAAATGCTTTATTTCTTTGGTAGTGCTGTGTAGTACTACGTAGTGCCAAGTAGTGCAATGACAAATGTTCCAGTAGCGAACTTTGTTTGTTGAAGGTATTGTCCCTGCACTCCTTCGCACTCCCTTGCACTCCCTACTAATTACCTTCAATCAGTTTCTCTATCGTCGCCATTATATTCTCCGACGGCAGTTTGCCTTTATACGGTCCCAGATACTCCTCGAAGAACCGCTCGCGCCCCTCCTTCATAGGGTCGCTGCCTCCCAGCACCACATCCTCGATGAAATGCTCTATCTCCTCGCGTGTGCGGCCGTGATAGTGCTGGCCGAACGACATGATGCCGAAATCGTTGAACACCTCCTCGGGGTTATTTTTCAGCAGGTACATCACAGGTTTGCGCTGGTATAGATACTCCGTGGTGAAGCTGCAGCTGTCGTGCATCATCGCATCCGACCCGATAAAGAGGTCCTTATAGTCACCCTCCTCCAGCTGGCAGTTCGGCATCTCCACCCACTTGCGGTAATAGGCCTCCGTGCGCTCCTCGCCCCACATCTCGATAAGCTTGAACTTCAAGAACTGATGCGGCTTGAAGGCGAACTGCACCCTGTCGGCATACTTCTCCGCCATCTCCAGCATCGTGTCACACACATCCAGAAACGTCGAAACAGTGAATGTTCCGTCAATCGTGTGATGCGGCGCCCAGATGATGCGCTTCTTCGCCACATCCTGCTTCCGCCACACATCCTTAAGTGTATAGTCGTCCCGCAGATACACCTCACACCCGGGGTAACCTGTCACATAGCAGTTCCTCCCCTTCGCATGACTGTACTGCTCCGCAAAACGCTTGTGTATCGGAGTCTCCAGGAAATAGCATCCTGCCATATTGATGGCCAGCTTGTCGAAGTTGTTCTTGAACAGCTTCATCGATGTGAATCCGTACGACACATAGCACGTCAGCCTGTCCACAAAATGATACGCGTGGTACTTCCTCTCCATATCCTTGTACGGACAGGTGAAGAAGACTATATCGGGGTTCAGCGTCTTCTTTATGTCGACCCATTTCCCCGTCTTCTCGTCGCGCGGAATCACATATTCGAAACCCCTCTCCTCAGCAAACTCGGCCGTGCGGCGTATTGTCTTCTCGTTCTCCTCCTCCGAGTAGTTCTTAAAGACAGTGTATGGGATGATGACGATATAAGGATGATACCTCTCGCTCTCCTGCATCGCTTTGAACACGTAGTCCAGCTTCCACATCCCAGGCACCGCCAAGATGAAAGCCACCTCCAGCCGCTCCTTGCCCTGCAGCTTTCTCGTACCGCGCAGCGTGCGCTTCCTCGCCCACTTTATCCACCAGTGGTACAAAAAGGGGACATGCGTCCTTATTACGTCCGGATAGTGAAACAGAATGCGGAACTCGTAAATCAACGGCGACTCCACATTCCTCTTCTTCAATGTAGCCAACAGCGACATCCTATTTCCTCATCTGTTTCCTGATAATGATATTCTGGCCATCGAGGCAACGCTCCTCCCGATTCATCAGGTTGCATACCACCTCTGCCACTTCCGCCGGCTGCATAATCGTCGTCGGGTCCTCGTCAGGCGCCAGCCTTCTCCTCAACTTCGTGGCGCATCGGCCAGGCGACACACAGTACACCATAATCCCGTACTCCGACAGCTCCGCCGTCAGCGTCTCCGACATCGATATCACGGCCGCCTTCGACGACGCGTAGCTCAGCCAACCCGGCCTCGGGGTCATTCCAGCCGTCGACGCCACATTCAGTATCTTACCGCCCTTCTGGCGCATATATTTCACGCACTCGCGCATAAACATGAACGGCGCAAACACATTCACCCTGTACGTCAGCTCGAAGCTCTCCAGCGTCGTCGTCAGCAGCGGCTGCGGGTCGGTATAGCCCGCTATGTTCAGCAACGCGTCTATGCCGCCCATCTCCTCGTTCACAGCCTTCACCACCTCCGGTATCTGCTCCGGGTTCGACAGGTCTATATGATACAGCTTCGTGCTCCCTTCGGGCAGGTGCTTCTGCATCTCCTTCTGCGTCGCACGCATCTCCTCGTCGTTCCTTCCAACCAGCGCATAGTGGTCATAATAGCCCCTCTCGGCAAGCATTATCGCCGTTGCCCTTCCTATTCCAGATCCTGGTCCTGTAATGATACAAGTACTCATTTCAACTTTCGACTTTCAATTTTTACTTTTAACTTTTCACCTCTCACCTTTCACCTTTCACTTCCTCCCACTGAAAACATCCTTGTAAATCTGCTCGCCTGCCAGCATGTCGATCCTGGTTGTCAGCTTCAGGTCATAGTCCATACCCTCCACTACCTTTATCGGCACCTCTGGATGATAGAGGTATATCATGCCCGCATCCTCGGTAAACTCACGGCCCTCCTCCAATGCCTTCTCGTGAGCCTCCTTCAGCAGTCTCGTCTCAAACTTCTGCGGCAGCTGCACGTTTATCAGCTCCGACCGCTCCGTCAGTCCCTCCACATACTCGTGACCCTTCAGCACCGAGAACGGGATGCTGTAGCCCAGCGTAGCGTTCCTCTCCTTCACGGCAATCAGCCGTTCAAAATCCTCCGTCTTCACAAACGGACGCGCAGCCTCGTGCACAATCACATCCTCCTCCCTCACCAGCGCCAATCCGTTCCTCACCGACTCCTGGCGCGTCGCTCCGGCATGGGCAAACCGCACCTCCTTCCTCACTCCGTATTGGTTCAGCATCAACTGTATCGATGCCTCATACTCCTTCGCACACACCACCACCACATCCTTTATCGCATCTATGGCATCCACCCTCTCCAGTATGTGCATAATCACAGGTTTTCCCGCCAGTAGCAAATACTGCTTCGGTGTCGCATTCTGCATACGGCTTCCCGTACCGCCCGAAAGAAACAACAATGTATACATAGTTCTATGTTTGACGTTTTATGTTTTTTGTTTGACGTTTTACTTTTTACTTTTTACTTTAAGCATCGCAAACACTCCTCCCCACAGCACCACGGCGCCCAGCTGCATCCACCATTCGGTGCCCACCAGCACGGCGGGAGCTATCACGATGGCCTTCAGGGCATAGTAGACGACCTTGGCGGCCAGCACCGACACCAGCACGGCTGGAAGCACTGCCCACCGGCGCGACAGCAGGTGGAACAATCCCGCCACGGTGGCCAACTCGGCCACCATGCACACCATCTTCGGCGCTGTAGGCATACCGGCCACAAGGCAACTCACCGCAGGCATCAGCACTGCCAGCACCAGCGCATTGCGCCAGTCTTTGCCAAGCAGCATGCCCGCCAGCAGCAATGCCAGCATCGGGTTCAGCATATACAGCGGCAGCGCCACGACATGCGACACCGCAGGTATCATACACGCCGCCACAAGCAGCGTAACATCCAGCGCCACATAGCGCCCTAAAGTCTTTGTATTGGCAATATATTTCATCATTTACCTATTTAAAAAACACTGCAAAAATACATCTTTTTTTCCACATACTAAAATAAATTATATAAACTCGCGTTATTCAACCAAATAATAGCACATTTTCAAGCATACAAGCATTCAAACATCCAAGAAATGAAAAGAACTCTCCTTCTCCTCGCCGCAACCATGTTGCTAACCTCCGTCGGCGCTGTGGCGCAAAACAAAATCGACAAACAGGGCCGCCGTCAGGGCCACTGGGTCCGCACCGACAAGGACGGCTCCAAAATCTACGAGGGCGACTTCGTCGACGGCCTCGAGACCGGCACCTTCACCTACTATTATCACGACGGCTCTGTCCGCATCCGCAACACCTATACCACCCCCGGCCGCGTCTGCCGCCACGAAGCATACGACGAACAGGGCCACCTCCTTGCCCGCGGCAACTACAACCAGCGCAACCGCGACGGCCAGTGGGAGTTCTTCGCCGAAGACGGCCGCCTCGTGAAAAAAGCCGAATACAAGATGGGCGTCAAGCACGGCACCCACGTCATCTTCACCTCCAAAGGCGACACCGCCGAGGTTGCCACCTGGGCCAACAACCACCGCCATGGCCGCTGGTGGAAGCGCATAGGCGAAAAAGGCTACATCACCGGCACATACGTCAACGGAGGCCTCGAAGGCCGCCTCGTCGAATACGACGACAACGGACTCCTCGTCCGCGACGGCCACTACACCGACGGCTTCAAGAATGGCTCCTACCAATATTTCGAAAACCGTAAGCTCACCATCGACGAGACCTGGAACCACGGCACCCTCAGCGACCGCCGCATTCGCCTGCTGACACCCAACGAGGAATTCGTCTCCATCTTCGACATCGCCTGCCTGGCCCCGCAGGGCAAGGCCAAGGTGGTGCTCTTCCTCAAGGACGGCACCAAGAAGGTCACCAACGAGAACTCCGAGGTCGTCTACGACCGCCTCGGCAACGAGCTCTTCGACTACGCCAACCGCAAGGGCCGTGTCCTCGTCTCGCGCCACTGCGTGCAGGGCATCGGCAAAGACCGCGAAGGCCGCGAAATCCTGCTCCTCGAGCCGCAGCCCGACTTCGCCATCTACCCCGACGAAGACGGCATCAAGATGGTCCGCAGCCGCCAGTTCGAAGACGACTCCCCGCTCGACAAGCTGATAGGCGACTGACCGATGACCATAGCCGCCCACACCCTCGGGTGCAAACTCAACTTCGCCGAAACCTCCGACCTTCTGCGACGTCTGGCCGCAGAAGGCAACACCATTGTCGACTGGAACCAGCAGGCCGACCTCTACATCGTCAACACCTGCACCGTCACCGCCGTCGCCGAGAAGAAATGCCGCACGGCAATCCATCAGGCCCACCGCCAGAACCCCGACGCACAAATAGCAGTCATAGGCTGCTTCGCACAAGTCGCCGCCAAGGAAATCGAAGCCATCCCCGGCGTCACCCTTGTCCTCGGCAACGACCGCAAGCACCTGCTCCCCGACATTGTCCGCAACGGCTTCAGCCCCGATTTCAACTTTCAACCTTCAACTTTCAACTTACAATACTCCTCCTCCAGCGACCGCACACGCACCTTCTTCAAGATACAGGACGGCTGCGACTACTTCTGCACCTATTGCGCCATACCCTTCGCCCGCGGCCGATCGCGCTCGGCCACCATCGAGGAGACCCTTTGCGCCGCCCGCCGCATTGCCGACGAAGGAGCCCGCGAGGTAGTCCTCACCGGTGTCAACACCGGCACCTTCGGCCAGCACCACGGCGAGTCATTCCTCGACCTGCTGCGCGGACTCGACCAGATCGAGGGTATACTGCGCTACCGTATCTCAAGCATCGAGCCCAACCTGCTCACCGACGAGACAATAGACTTCGTGGCCCACAGCCGCGCCTTCCTCCCCCACTTCCACATACCGCTGCAGGCGGGCTCCGACCACGTGCTGCAGCTCATGCACCGCCGCTACGACACGACCCTCTACCGCGCCAAACTCGAGCGCATCAAGTCCGTCATGCCCGACGCCTGCATCGCCGCCGACGTCATGGCAGGCTTCAACGGCGAGAACGAGGAGGAATTCGCCAAGGTGCTCTCTTATATCGACTCGCTACCCATCTCCTACCTCCACGTTTTCACCTACAGCGACCGTCCCGGCACCGCAGCCCTCCGTCTGGGCGAGAAGATTCCCGTCGCCGTCCGCCACGAGCACACCGCCCGCCTCCTCGAGCTCAGCGAGCGCAAACACCGCGCCTTCATCGACAGCCAGATGGGCAAGACCCGTCCCGTCCTCTGGGAATCAACTCCACACTCCTCACTCCACACTCCTCACTCGAAACAGATGCAGGGCTGGACCGATAACTACATCCGCATCCGTCGTCCCTACGACGAAACGCTCGCCAACACCATCGAATCGATAACCCTCACCCCCGACAACATCGTCAAAGAGACAGCCGA
>JAFXUY010000129.1 GCA_017524785.1 Bacteroidales bacterium
ACCAGGCATAGTGACCGAGACCGTGGTCTCCTGGTGGGCGCCGTTGGTGTCGATGAAGCGGCGGCTGAGGTTGACCACCTCTTTGCCACGCCAGCTGATGACCATGCGCGGCTCCTTGGTGACGGTGGCAACGACGGTGGCCTCAAGGTTCTCTTCGTCGGCATATTTCAGCATCTTGTCGACGTCCTTGGGGTCTACCACCACTGCCATGCGCTCCTGGCTCTCGCTGATGGCCAGCTCGGTGCCGTCGAGGCCTGCGTATTTCTTGGGAACCTTATCCAGGTTGATCTGCAATCCGTCGGCCAATTCGCCGATGGCCACGCTCACGCCGCCGGCGCCGAAGTCGTTGCACTTCTTGATGATGCGCGACACTTCCTCGCGACGGAACAGGCGCTGTATCTTGCGCTCGGTGGGGGCATTGCCCTTCTGCACCTCGGCACCGCAGGTGGTCAGACTCTTGGTGGTGTGGCTCTTCGAAGCACCTGTGGCACCGCCGATGCCGTCGCGGCCCGTGCGGCCACCCAGCAGGATGATTACGTCGCCGGGGTCGCTCGTCAGGCGCTGCACTGCACGGCGCGGAGCGGCAGCTATCACGGCACCAATCTCCATGCGCTTTGCCACGTAGTTGGGATGGTATATCTCGTTCACCAGGCCGGTGGCAAGGCCAATCTGGTTGCCGTAGCTGCTATAGCCGTGGGCGGCGGTGGTGACAATCTTGCGCTGCGGCAGTTTGCCGGGCAGGGTCTCGTTCAGGGGCTTGGTGGGGTCGGCAGCGCCGGTCACGCGCATGGCCTGGTAGACGTATGTGCGGCCGCTCAGCGGGTCGCGTATGCAGCCACCCAGGCAGGTGGCGGCACCGCCGAAAGGCTCAATCTCCGTCGGGTGGTTGTGGGTCTCGTTCTTGAAGTTGATGAGCCACTCCTCCTCGTTGCCGTCGATAACTACGGGAACCACGATGGAGCAGGCATTTATCTCGTCGCTCTTCTCCTGGTCGTCGAGCAGGCCCATCTTCTTGATGCGCTTGGCCGCGAGGGTTCCGATGTCCATCAGGCAGACAAACTTGTCGGTGCGGCCGGCATATTGCTCCTTGTGGTCGGCCAGGTACTGCTTGAAGGCACTTTCGAGCAGCGGACGGTAGTAGCCCTCGTCAAACTTCACATCCTTCAGCTCGGTGGCGAATGTGGTGTGACGGCAGTGGTCGCTCCAATAGGTGTCCAGCACACGTATTTCGGTCATTGTGGGGTTGCGCTTCTCTTCGTCGTGGAAGTAGCGCTGTATGTGCTTGAAGTCGGCAAATGTCATTGCCAATCCGAGGGTGCCATAAAGTTCCTTCAGCTGCGGCTCGGCCATGTCTTTGAAGCCGTCGAACGTTATCACGTCGGCGGGCTCGTCGAAGTGGTCCTCCAGTGTTGCGGGCTTGGGCTCGTCGGTGACGCGGCTGTCCACAGGGTTCACGCAGTGCTTCACCACAGCCTGTCGCTGCTCGTCGTTCAGTTTGCCGCTGATGACGTATGTGGTGGCGCTCTTGATGATGGGCTCTTCGCTGTCGTTGAGCAGCTTGACGCACTGCTCGGCGCTGTCGGCCCTCTGGTCGAACTGTCCGGGCAGGTATTCCACCGTGAAGCAGAAGTCGCCAGCCTTATGCGGGAACTCCTCGTCGTAGACATCGTCCACGGGCGGCTCGCTGAACACCGTCTGTTTGGCCACGGCGAAAGTCTTGTCGCTGACGTTCTCCACGTCGTAGCGTATCAGCACGCGCACCTCTTCGGCCTCGATGCCGAGGTACTCGCTCATTTCGTTCTTCAGTTCCTTCGCCTTCACGGCGTAGGGAGCCTTCTTCTCAACAAAGATTCTTCTTACCATTTATTTTGTTGTCGTTTATGTTTGACTGTATTTGTTTTACGTTTGGCGTTTTACGTTTGGTGTTTTACGTTTGGCGTTTTACGTTGTTTGATTCTTAACTCATAACTCATAACTCCTCACTCCTCATTCCTCACTCCTCATTCAACCTCAATGAACCTCTCCGGGTATTTCGCCAGCTCTTTCTTGTAAAGGCGTCGCACCTTCAGCAGGTCGGCCTCGTAGTCGTCGGTGGTCCATATTGCCTCGCCGATGCTTATCTCTTTCTTGCGGAAGTCTATGAACGACGGCACCAGCGGCACACCGGCCTGGTGGGCTATCTCCCAGAAGCCGCGTTTCCAGCGTTTCACGGGTTTGCGCGTAGCCTCGGGGGTGATGGCTATGGAGAAGGTGCCGCCCTTGGCGAACTCCTTCACGGCGGCCTCTATCATGCCGTTGTGGCGGTTGCCGCGGTCTATGGGTATGCAGCCGTTCTTCAGCATCAGTCCTTTCAAGGGCCAGCGGAAGAACTCCTTCTTGATGAACACATGCCCGTTCACATCCATCGACCACAGGTATGCCGCACCTATGGTGAAGTCGGCGATGGCCGTATGCGGAGCCACCACGAAGATGCAGCGCCGCAGCTCAGGGCGTTTGTCCAAGTCCGGAAGGTGTAACTTCCAGCCTGAAAGCTTTACTATTGCAATCCAAATCTTCCTCATATTCGAACTGCAAAGATACGAAATTATTTATAAATAACGCGAAACGATTTATCAACAATACAATAACAAGCTACTTGTGGCTTGCAAGTTGCTGTTTGCCTGTGCGTTTCAGGTCGCATGTGCAATTGGCGCAACGGCCCGTCTTCGGGTCGGCGTTGGCACAGGGTCGTTTGAACTCCTTCTCTTTGCGGAGAAGCATCTTCAGGCCCAAACCTGCCATCATCAGTCCCACGACAGCCACCGCAATGGCCAGCACTATCAGTATTGTCTTCATGATATTGTCTAAACGGCGTTGGCCGTAGAATATTGTGCTTCGGCATGAAACAATTTTTAACTGTTTTATCCGTTATTGCGAAAAACAGTGAAAATGAAGAAAACCATATCTTTTGTCTTGTTCCTCGCCGTTGCCGCCGGTGCGATGGCATGCACCAACCTCATTGTAGGCAAGAAGGCCTCGAAGGACGGCAGCGTGATGTGCTCCTACAACTGCGACGGCTTCGGCTTCGCAGGGTCGCTGTTCTACAGCCCCGCCGGCCGCCATGCCCCCGGCGAGAAGATAGCCATCCACGGTTGGGGCCCCGCGCACGAAGGCCGCTATGTGGAGCAGGTGGAATACACCTATAATGTCGTGGGACTGATGAACGAGCGCCAGCTCACCATCGTCGAGACAACCTTCGACGGCCGCCTCGAATTGCAGAACCGCGACGGCCTGCTCGACTATTTCAGCCTCATGCGCCTCGCCCTCCAGCGCTCTGCCAACGCCCGCGAGGCCATCCGCTGCATGGCCGGGCTGGTGGAGCAGTACGGCTACAACAGCTCGGGCGAAAGCATCACCATCTGCGACCCCGACGAGGCCTGGATAATGGAGATTATCGGCAAAGGGGAGGGGCGCAACGGTGCCGTATGGGTGGCCCTGCGCATCCCCGACGACTGCATCTGCGCCCATGCCAACCTCAGCCGCATACGGCAGTTCCCACTCGAGGGCAAGAAGCCCAAGACCGGCAAGAGCCTCAGCAGCCGCAACCTGCAATATATCGACCAGCCGCAGGTCGAGTGTGTCTATGCTTGGGATGTCATCTCCTTTGCACGCGAAAAAGGCTACTTCAACGGCAAGGACGAGGAGTTCTCCTTCCGCGACGCCTACTGCCCCATCGACTTCGAGAATGTGCGCTACGCCGACGCCCGCGTGTGGAGCTTCTTCCGCCACCACCGCTCGGATATGGACCAGTATCTCCCTTATGTCAACGGCGAGTTCGACCGCTGCGACCACCTGCCCCTGTGGGTCAAACCCGACAAGCCCCTCTCGCTGCAGGATGTGCAGCGCGACATGCGCGACCACTTCGAGGGCACACCCCTCGACATGACCGCCGACATGACCGCCGGCCCCTGGGGCATGCCCATCCGTCCGCTGCCCATGCACTTCCGCTCCAGCGACAGCATCGACTTCTTCCGCGAACGCCCCATCGCCACCCAGCAGAGCGGCTTCACCATGACCTGCCAGATGCGCTCCTGGCTGCCCGACGATGTGGGCGGCGTCACTTGGTTCAACTGCGACGACGCCAATATGGTGGCCTATGTGCCACTCTACTGCTGCATCACCCAGGTGCCCGACCCATTCCGCCCCGAGAACAACCCGCGCACCGAGTTCAGCTTCGAGTCGGCCTTCTGGATGAACAACTGGGTGGCCAACATGGTCTATCCGCGCTACTCGATGATGATAGGTGACCTCCGCGCCGCACAGCGCGAGCTGGAGGACTACTACTTCGCCGACCAGGACAGCGTGCTGGCCGCCATCAAAGACCTCACCCCCGCCGACCGCCGCGACTACCTGAACAAGAAATCCATCGCCTATGCCGACCGCATGATGCGTCGCTGGGACCGCCTCGCTAAATATCTTATCGTGAAATACAACGACCAGGTGGTGCGCCGCACCGACGCCGACGGCAACTTCCTCCGCTGGGGCTACGACACCCCGGGCTACGACCGGCAGTTCATCGACGCCATCGCTCCAGCCACCGGCGACCGCTACCGCCTGAAGAAGGTCATCGAGCGCCGAGAACGCTAATCGCCACACCCGTTTTTTTGCAAATTTCGCCGCAGGAACACCTGCGGCGAAGTCCTTGATTTATAGCCCATGAGGTGCCACCAACTCCTACTCATCGCCTACTCATAGCCTTGTCATCGACTTATCAAAATTTACTTGAGTAGGCAATAATATGCCTACGACAACGTTATGATAGGTGTTTAACAAGTAAAAAGTATCAAGTCATGGCAAAGCAGAATGCAGGCTATCTGGGTGGCTTCCAGGGGACTCTGGGGCCGGCAATTGGTTATATGTGGAACGGCAAGTGGTGCATGCGGACGCGGCC
>JAFXUY010000130.1 GCA_017524785.1 Bacteroidales bacterium
AGATGCACGACAATATACAGTGGATTCGCGGTGCCAAGGAGAACCACCTCGTGGTAGGTAGCCAGGCCCGTATCCTCTATGCCGACTGCGAAGGCCGCACCAAGATTGCCGCCCGCTTCAACGAGGCCATCAAGAAGGGCGAGATAAGCGCTCCCATCGTGCTCGGCCGCGACCACCACGATGTCAGCGGTACCGACAGCCCCTTCCGCGAGACCAGCAACATTTACGACGGCTCCAACCGCTGCGCCGATATGGCTGTGCAGAACGTCATCGGCGACAGCTTCCGCGGTGCCACGTGGGTATCTATCCACAACGGCGGCGGCGTAGGCTGGGGCGAGGTGATGAACGGCGGCTTCGGTATGGTGCTCGACGGCAGCGAGGCTTGCGACCGTCGCCTGCGCATGATGCTCCACTGGGATGTCAACAACGGCATAAGCCGCCGCAGCTGGGCCCGCAACGAGGGCGCCATGTTTGCCATCAAGCGTGCCATGGACATCTGCCCCGAACTGAAGGTCACCATGCCCAACCTTGTCGACGACGAGGTGTTAGAAGGTTTGTTTTAAATAATTAACGATATGAAAAAGATACTTTATATCTCGTTGGCAGTCATGCTGGCTGCATGCTGTCCTACAAAGAACGACTCCTCGGTCGACAATCCCCTTGGAGCAATGGAACAGAAGGCCGAATTCCAACTGTCGGAAGCCTCTACCCTGCACCTGTATGAGGGCGAAGGCACAGCGATGGTTGCCATCAAGTATGGCGACGAGATGCAGGACTTCATAGGCATTGGAAATTCAACTCTTATGCGCGACAGCACCGGCGCCATCTATCTTGATACGGTGAGGATGGCCGGTGTGGATTGCTACATAGTCTATACCGCCGATGTCAGTTCTACCTACGGTGCCGAAAGCTGGTTTGTGGTTTATCCCTGCTATCGCGAGATGGCCCCCGATGGTCCGTGGTCGCTCTATCAGATTCCCTTCGACCTGACAGAAGTGGCCGATGTCGACAACGACGGCGAGAGCGAGATTATCCACATGGTGCGCGACACCAACCACGCCCTCCAGCCCGCGGGTGCCTTCCGCTTTGCCGACGGTGTGCTGCTCACAGTGCAATAACAACATTAAACAGTCTAACTATGAAAGGAAGTCAGATACCGTTCAGGAAGAACTATATTATGGGTGTCAGCATCGTGCTGGCAGCCTTGGTGCTTGGACTGATGATGGTCTGCACCGTGAAGACCCTTAAGTCATACGACGACACCGTGAAGGTGCGTGGCCTCTGCGAGAAAGAGGTACCTGCCGACCGTGTTGTGTGGCGTATCAGCTACAGCGAGAAGGATAACTCACTGGCCGACCTGCGCACCACTATACGCCGCAACAACGACATCATCGTCAAGCATCTCCGCGACGCCGGCTTCACCGAGGAAGAGATAAAGGTGGGCAATGCCAGCTACGACGACCGCTACACATGGAGCAACAATGTGTCGCAAATCACTTTCCGCTACCAGGCCAACCAGACAGTGACGGTGTTCACCAAGAACCTCGAGCTGGTGCGCAAGCTTCAGCAGACCCTCGAGACCGACCTGGTGAACCAGAATATCTTGGCCAATAGCTGGGCCGACTACCAGTACCTGGGCCTCAACGACATCAAGCCCTCTATGATTGCCGAGAGCCTCGAGAATGCCCGCACTGCTGCCGACGAGTTCGCCAAGAACAGCCACAGCAAGATTGGCAAGATGCGCACTGCCTCGCAGGGCTACTTCGAAGTCGAAGACCTCGACGAGAACACCCCGCAGGTTAAGAAAGTGCGCGTGGTCACCACCGTGGAGTACTATCTGAAATAAGTTTTAAACTGTAAGAGCCATTTAAAACTCACAGCTTAAAACTTAAAACTAATAATCAGAGGTCTCTTGACAACCCCCTTTAACAAAACAAGAAACATGACACAGAAAGATTCTGTAATTATCTATTCTGGCGGGCTCGACTCTACTACGCTGCTCTACGAGGAGCAAGAGAGCATCGCGCTTGCCGTAACATTCGATTATGGGAGCAATCATGCCGCGCGCGAGATAGCCTGTGCGCGGCATCATTGTACCCTTCTCGGCATCGAACACCTTGTCATCGAGCTGGGGTTCATGGGACAGTATTTCGAGTCGTCGCTGCTCAGTGGCGCCGAGGCCATCCCCGACGGCAACTATGACGACAGCAATATGCACTCTACTGTGGTGCCCTTCCGCAACGGCATTATGCTCAGCATCGCCTGTGGGCTTGCCGAGAGTCGCGGCCTTAAGCGTGTGCTGATAGCCAACCATGGCGGCGACCACGCCATATATCCCGACTGCCGTCCCGAGTTCGTCTGTGTTATGGACGCCGCCATGCAAGCCGGCACCTACGAGGGAGTTACCCTTGTAGCCCCCTACACCGACATCAGCAAGGCCGACATCGTGCGCCGCGGCGCACGGTTGGGCATCGACTACGGCGAGACCTATTCGTGCTATCGCGGTGGCGAACACCATTGTGGCACTTGTGGTACCTGCACCGAGCGGCGCGAGGCCTTCCTTGAGGCCGGCATCCCCGACCCGACGGCGTATGAGGTAGAGCTGTGAACTGTAAGCTGTAAGTTTTAAGTGCTTACGCAGGTTGGATGCAAATTACTTAAAGCTCACAGCTTAAAACTTAAAACTCAAAAGAATATGTACTACGTAACCAAGCATATCGAGGTCTCCGGCGCCCACCGTCTGGAGCTCGACTATCCCAGCAAGTGCACACAGCTGCATGGCCACAACTGGCAGATAACCATCCACTGCAAGGCCCGTGAGCTCGACCGCAACGGCATGGTGGTGGATTTCTCACACATCAAGAAAAGCATCGTCGACCGTCTCGATCACCAGGTCATAAACGACATCATCGGTTGCAACCCCACTGCCGAGAACATTGCCCGCTGGTGCCAGCAACAGGTGCCCAACTGCTTCCGCGTCGACGTGCAGGAGACCACCGGCAACACCGCCACCTACGAAGTGGATTGAATGTGTAAATGTGGGAATGCGTTAGCGCAAGTTGTCAATCATTAACGCATTAACACGATAACACAATAACGCAATGATAATAAACGAGATATTCTACTCCTTGCAGGGTGAGGGCTACTACAGTGGCACACCCGCCGTCTTCGTGCGCCTGAGCGGTTGCAACCTGCAATGTCCTTTCTGCGATACACAGCATGGGGCAGGCACCGAAATGAGCGAGGAAGAAATAGTGGATGCCGTGAAGTGCTATCCCGCCAGGCATGTGGTGATTACGGGCGGCGAGCCGTCTCTGCAACTCACAGAAAGTCTTGTCGACATCCTTCACGCCGCTGGAAAATACATGGCTGTGGAAACCAACGGCACACGCCCGCTGCCCGCCAATGTCGATTGGATCACCCTCTCGCCCAAGTCGGCTTTTGTCGACGGTGCCGAGGTGGTGCTTACGCG
>JAFXUY010000131.1 GCA_017524785.1 Bacteroidales bacterium
ATGCTTATTGCCCCGACATGGAGGACGGCTTCCTGGCGGCTCCGGTCTACCGCCGCACGAAGAAGATTACAGTTGTGCTGCCCGACAGCTATGCCGGCCACGACGTGCACCTCTACGGCATGGTGGTGAACGAGGAAGGGGAATGGAGCGAAACCATCTACGCAGGGTGCGTGAACAATGAGGAGTGTGGAGTGAGGAATGAGGAATTTAGTGAGGAGGGAGGAGTGAGGAATGAGGAGTTGAGGGGACCCACGGAAAAGGACGGAGGGGTTCGGGCAGAGTTCCGTAGGGACGGCACTGGCGGCGGCGGCACGCCTTTGGGGCTAACCTAAAGCCTGCCGCACACATACCGTAGGCTGGCAGCCTGCGTACCACAGGCAGTCTGTGCTATGGTTTTGTTTTTTATTGTCGGCACACAATAATGTGCGTGCTTTCGCGTTTAGTGGTTTAAAAATACTATAAAAACAGTTATAAATCTCTCAATCATGAAAAGCATAGCAATCCTCACCGGCGGCGGCCCTGCCCCTGGAATGAACACCGTGGTGGCCTCTGTGGCCAAAACCTTCCTCCGCGACGGCTACCGCGTCATCGGTCTGCACGGCGGCTACAGCGCTCTCTTCACCGACAAGCCCCGCATGCAGGACCTCGACTTCCTCACCGCCGACGAAATATTCAACAAGGGCGGCAGCATCCTCAAGATGAGCCGCTTCAAACCAACCCCCGAAGATTTCGAGCAGCGATTCAACCTCGAGCTCTTCACCAAGAACGAGATCAAGCTCCTCGTCACCGTCGGCGGCGACGACACGGCCTCCACCGCCAACCGCATCGCCAAGTTCCTTGCCGACAAGCACTACCCGATAGCCAATATCCACGTGCCGAAGACCATCGACAACGACCTGCCACTGCCCAACAGCAGCCCCACCTTCGGCTACAACAGCGCCAAAGCCCAGGGTTGCGTGCTGGCCACCGCCGTCATGGAGGATGCCCGCACCAGCGAGAACTGGTTCGTGGTCTCCGCCATGGGCCGCTCGGCCGGCCACCTCGCCCTCGGCATCGCCGGAGCCTGCCACTACCCCATGGTCATCATCCCCGAGTTCTTCAACAAGACCGAGATCACCGTCGACAAGATCATCAACATGGTGGTCAGCTGCATCGTCAAGCGCAAGCTCATGGGCATCAACTACGGCGCCGCCATGATCAGCGAAGGTGTCTTCCACAGCCTCAGCGACGAGGAAATCAAAAACAGCGGCATCCACTTCAGCTACGACGAACACGGCCACCCCGAACTAGGCAAGGTGTCGAAAGCCCATATCTTTAACGATCTGCTCGAGCGCAAGGTGAAGGAACTCGGCCTCAAGGTGAAGAGCCGCCCCGTCGAGATTGGCTACGAGATTCGCTGCCACACGCCAATCGCCTTCGACCTCACCTACTGCTCGCTGATGGGCATGGGCGTGCACACTCTCTTCAACCAGGGCTGCACCGGCTGCATGGTCTATGTCGACCAGCAGGGCACCGTCTCGCCGCTCTACCTCAAAGACCTGCAGGACCCCGCCACCGGCAAGATTCCGCCGCGCCTGGTCAACGTCGACTCGAACAAGGTGCAGTCCTATGTCAACGACATCATGGACTACATCACCCCCGCCGACTACGAGGCCGCCAAGAAATACCTGCCCAACCCCGAGACGTATGACTTCAGACGCATACTCAACTGGTAAGGATAATTTGAAAGTTGAAAGTTGAAAATTGAAACAGACAATATGATTCAAAAACTCACAAGGGCGTTTGTGTGCGTCAGCATAATTTTCAACTTTCAACTTTCACTTTTCAATTCTGCATCGGCGCAGAGCAAGCAGCAGCTGGAAAAGGACAAGGCCCGCGTGGAGCAGGAGATAAAAAGGCTCAACGGCGACCTGTCGAAGGCCAAGAAGAACAGCCGCAACAGCCAACAGCAGCTGCAACTCCTCAACCAGAAGATTTCGCAGCGCACCAAGCTCATCAACACCATCAACGGCGAGCTGAACCTGCTGGGCATCCAGATGGAACGCACGCAGGACAGCATCAACCTCATGCGCGGTCAGGTCGACAGCCTCAAGCAGGAGTACGCCAAGGTGGTGCGCACCCTCTACGGCGAACGCGGCAACCTCGACCGCATGGTCCTCCTGCTCGACACCAAAAGCTACAACACCTCCTATCTGCGCACCAAGTACTTCCGCGACTACAGCCGCTATCGCCGCCGTCAGGCTGGCGTGATTAAGCTGAAGGAGGAGGAACTCCACGACGCCGGTGTCCAGCTCGCCGCACAGCAGCGCCAGACAACGACCCTCCTGGCGCAGGAAAAGAAGCACAAGGACGAACTCGCGCGCGAGCAGAAGGAACGCCAGCAGAACCTCAAGAAAAGCAAACAGCAGGAAAAAGACCTCCAGGCCCAGATAAACAAGAAAGAGAAGCAGAAACGCCAGCTGCAGCAGCAGATACAGAAGATCATCAACGAAGAGATAGCCAAAGCCCGCAAGGCCCGCAACACAAACAGCCAGACGGGTTCGCAGACGGCCGCCAGCAATGCCGACGTGGCTCTGAGCAACGACTTCTCGGGCAACAAGGGACGCCTGCCGTGGCCGGTGACATACAGCAAGGTGCTGCGCGAATACGGCCGCTACACGCACTCGAGCGGCGGACAGAACATGAACAACGGCATCGACCTGCAGTGCAAGAGCGGCACGTCGGTGCAGGCTGTGTTCCAAGGTACCGTGACGCGACTGTTCACTTGCCCCAACGGCACCAAAGGACTCATAGTGCGGCATGGCGACTACATGACCGTATACACCAACCTGGGCACCGTGACCGTGAACGAAGGGGCAAAAGTGTCGACCCGCCAGAACCTGGGCACCGTGTACACCAACTCCGACGGTGTGGCCGAGTTCTCGTTCCAACTGTGGAAAGGCACCACGTCGCAAAATCCACGGCAATGGCTCAGATAGTCTTCATATCGGATGCCCATCTCGGCAGCGGCAGCGATTCGCTGCAACGCGAGCGCGAACTATGTCGCTTCCTCGACAGCATCAAGGCCGACTGCCAGATGCTTTTCCTGCTGGGCGACATGTTCGACTTCTGGTTCACCTACCGCTACACCGTGCCGCGTGGCCACACACGCCTGCTGGGCAAGCTGGCCGAAATGGCCGACAGCGGCACAAAGCTGCACTTCTTCATCGGCAACCACGACATGTGGATGTTCGACTATCTGGAAAAAGAGATGGGCGCCGTGATGCACTCCGACCCCGAGGTGATGGAACTCTGCGGCAAGCGTTTCCTTATCGGACACGGCGACGGCCAGGGCCACCTGGACAGGAACTACGACTTCCTGCGGCGTGTGTTCCGCTCGCGCCTCAACCAGCGGCTCTTCGCCATGCTGCCTGCCAGCTGGACATTCCCGATAGCCAACCGTTGGAGCGACAGCAACAAGGAGAAGCATGCCCGACAGGACACCCTGCACTACCTCGGCGACGAGCGCGAGGGCATAGTGCGCTACTGCCGTGAACGGCTGAAGAAGGAGCCGCTGGACTATTGCGTCTTCGGCCACCGCCACACGCCGTTGGTAATGACGTTGGGCAGCGCGACCTATGTCAATACAGGCGACTGGCTTTATAACCGCAACTACGCAGTCTTCGACACCGACAATCATTCGCTCAGGCTATATGATGTTCAGAAAGGCGAGATTACAGGATGTTGACGCCATAATGACGCTCGTCCAGCGGCGTATCGACTGGATGAACGCCGTAGGCCTGCACCAATGGAACGAGACCGACTACTTCGGCCGCTATCCCCGCAGCTATTGGGAAAAGAATATAGGATACTTCCTGGTGGGCGAAGAGCAGGGCAGGGTGGTGGTGGCCATAGCCCTCTACACCGAAGATGTGCGCTGGACGCGCGACGGCGAATACACAGGTGCCACCACAGGCGAGGCCTACTACCTACACCATCTGGTGACCGACCCGGCCTGCAAGGGCGTAGGTAAACAAATGATGCTCTATGTCGAACAATACGCCATAGAGCATCATGTTCCTTTGCTGCGGCTCGACTCTGCCGTGGGCAATCTCTCTTTGGAAAAATACTACACCGATTTGGGTTACACAGCCTGCGGCACCTGCCACGACCAACTCTATCACGGCGTGCTGCGCGAGAAACCGCTACATGGGCGGTAGGGCGCTGTGCATCCGCTCCACGGTGCTCTGGAAGCGCTGGGTGTGCGGATTGTCGGGATAGCGTTGCATCAATCCCTCAAGCACGAGGTCGTAGTAATAGAGGTTCGCCGAATCTGCCGGCGAGATGATTGGCATGGTGTTGAATGATTTGTAGAGTGCTATCATTGTTGCCAGCGACCCCATGTTGTCCTCAATAAAACTGCCTACAAACTCTTGCTGCAGGCTGCGCTCGGCACGGTAGATGGAGTCTGTGATATGGCGCTTGGCGGCAACGGTCTTCTCGTCGACGACTCCCTGGTGGAGCAGCATGTCGTAGTAGCGTGCGGTGTCGACAAGATCGGTGAGGACTGCGGCACCGTCGTTGGTCAGCTGCTGCAGTTGCCACAAGAGCTGGATCTCGGGCGAGCCGTCGACGGTGTAGGTGACCGACAGGTTGTTCCAGTCGCCGTGTATGTCGACCTTCTCGCCGTAGTCGGGCAGTAGCACGGCGTAGTTGTTGTCGGCAGTGTGCAGCGTGAAGAGGCTGCGATAAGGCATCTGGTATTTGTACTTGAAGGTGCCTTTGCTGTCGATGGGGATGCTGTCGATGAAGAGCGGCCCGTCGGGGGCCATCTCTTCGAGCCAAAGGGTATGACCTGCGCCGTTTTCGATGCTGCCGCTGATAGTGAATGTGTCGTTATTGCAGCCAGCAAGAAACAGAGCTGCTATAATAATGCAGATGGGTAGATGTTTCATAACAGGAAGTTGATTAAGCACAGCGCAGCCATAGACTCGACAACCACGGCGGCGCGCTGGATATGGTAGCGGTCGTGACGGCCGCCGATGTTTACTGTTTCCAGATGTCCATCCTCGTGCAGACATTCGACAGGCTGGGGGATGGTGACCACGGGGTGGAAGGCCACGCGGAACTCAATGGGCATGCCGTTGCTGATGCCGCCCTGAATGCCGCCGCAGTGGTTGGTGAGGGTCAATGCACCTGAACCATTGCCCCAGCGGTCGATATACTCGCTGCCTTTCATCTGTGTGGCCGCAAAGCCTGCTCCCATTTCGAAGCCTATGGCCGACGGTATGCTTATCATGGCCGATGCAAGCTCGGCGTTGAGCTTGCCGAAGATAGGTTCGCCGATGCCGGCCGGAATACCTGTAACGGTGCAGCTTACGGTACCACCTACGGTGTCGACCTCGCTCGCGATGGATGACTGGCAGCTGGAGGTTATCGCCACCTCGGGCATGAGCTGCAAGGCTATGCTGCCTGCAACCACGCGGGCGAGCGTCTCGCGTGCCGAAGCACGGCCGCCGCCACGGTGGTCGCGGACGCCGTATTTCATGTAATAGGTATAGTCGGCGTGGCCGGGACGGAAAAGGTGCTCGATGGAGGCATAGTCTTCGGGGCGAGTGTTATTGTTGCGCACTAGGAAGGCTATCGGCGTGCCGAGAGTGATGCCGTCTTTGATGCCGGAGAGCCATTCTATCTCATCCTCTTCCTGACGTGGAGCACCGGTGCGACGACGGGCCAGAGCCGCTTTGATAGCGTCGAAGTCGATGGCAACCCCAGCCGGACAGCCGTCGATAACAGCACCTACGGCGGGTCCATGGGACTCGCCGTAGGTGGTTAAACGGAACTTTGTACCGTAGGTATTCATTATTTCGGATTAATTTCCAGCAGTTCTACCTCGATGATGAGTGTGGAACCGGGAGGAATGCTGCCGGCAGGCTGTTCGCCGTAGCCGAGGTTGTAGGGGATGTAAAGCATGTACTTCGAGCCTTCGTCCATAAGTTGGAGGCCTTCAGTCCAGCCGGGAATGACTTGGTTGAGGGGGAAGGTGATGGGCTCGCCACGATCCACACTGCTGTCGAAGGTTGTGCCATCGATGAGTTTGCCGGTGTAGTGAACCTTGACACGGTCGGTGGCGGTGGGGCGTTTGCCGTTGCCCTCTTTCAGGCGCAGGTATTTGAGACCGCTCTTGGTGGTATAGACAGATTTGTTGTTGCTCACCTCGGCCATGAATTTCTCACCTGCCTTAATATTGTCCTGCACACCCTGGCGCTGACGCTGCTCAAACTCCTGTTGGAAGCGTTGCAGCAGCGGACGTGCCATCATGTCGGTCCAGTGATTCTGCCCCTTGGCGCAGTCGATCATAGCCTGACCGGCCATCGTGCCGTCGATTCCTAGGTTCTGCTGTGCCCACTGGTTGTAGATGTCACGGCCGATAGCGTAAGATGCCGAGTCGTTGAATGTGCGCGGGGTGGCGGGCTGCAACTGCTTGCGCAGCGCTGCTACTTCGGCCTGTGCCTTGTCGTAGGCAGCGGCTTTTGCCACCAGTTCCTTGTAGTATTCTTCCGGCATGGTGGCTTTACCCTTCTTTATCTTGACATCCTGTGCGTTCACGGCAGTGGCTACGAGACACACGGCCAGTAATAAAACAATGCGTTTCATTCTGCTTAAACTTAATACTTAAAGCTTAATACCTAATACTATTTGTACTCTTTCACCTCAACGCCGTCGAGCACCTCCTTGCCGCAGATGGCAAGGGCAAGCATCTCGTTCTCGCCCTTGTAAACCTTGACGGGGGCGATGAATTTCACACGCTCCTCAATCATGGCCATCCAGGGTTTGCTATATGCAATGCCGCCAGTGAGCAGGATAGCATCAACTTTACCGTTGACGACAGCGGCAAGACGGCTGATTTCGAGTGATACCTGATAGGTGAAGGCGTCGACAAGGAGCTGGCACTTCTCGTCACCTGCCAAGGCGCGTTTCTCAACATCGTAGGCGTCGTTGGTGCCCAGATAGGCCACGAAGCCACCTTCGGCAGTGACCATCTTCTTCAGCTTGGCCTCGTCGTATTTGCCACTGCATGCCACCTCGATGAGCTTGCTGGCATTGATGCTGCCGCAGCGGGTTGGCGAAAATGCACCGAGACCGCAGAGGGCGCGGTTAACCTCGACAACCTTGCCGTGGTTGTGGATACCGACGCTCACGCCGCCACCCATGTGGGCGATGATGAGGTTCAGGTCCTCGTAGTGCTTGCCAAGCTCGCGGGCATACAGTTTGGCTGTCATCTTCTGATTCAGGCAGTGCCAGATGACACCTTCGCGTTTGGGATCAAGGTCGAACACGGGGTGGCCGCTAATCTTTGCATATTCGGGACGTTCGTCTACAATACCGGGGTCGGCAATGTATGCGCATTCAAGACCAATCTCGGTGGCGATGGCGTCGCTGATAAGGGCGCCGAGGTTGCAGGCGTGCTTGCCCTGAATACCGGCGTGGCACTCTTCTTTCATCAGTTCGTTGACACGGTAGCAGCCGCTCTCGCAAGGACGAGTCAGACCGCCGCGGCCCATAACGACAGCAATCTCGTCGGTACCGATACCGTGACGCTTTACCATGTCGAGGATGGCACCTTTGCGATACTCGAATTGGTCGGCCACTTCATGGAACTTCTGTATCTCCTCGATGGGGTGGGAGAGGTTCTCGGTGAAAACTTCATTCTCGCCGTCGTAGATGGCGGCCTTGGTCGACGTGGCACCAGGGTTGATTACCAGCGTGTATTTTCTTGTACTCATCTTGTATTGTTGTGTTTTAATTAATATAATCTATTGGTATAAACTTGGGT
Source organism: Bacteroidales bacterium (assembly GCA_017524785.1). GTDB lineage: Bacteria > Bacteroidota > Bacteroidia > Bacteroidales > P3 > Colimorpha. The sequence continues at coordinate 7,817 of JAFXUY010000131.1, forward strand.
GCAAAGTTAGTAAAAAAAAACGAATCTGTATGAACTATTTTACATCTGTTTTTAACAATATATTATACCTTGCTGCGTTTCAGTAAAAAAGGAAGAATTACTTGATGGAATCCTTGAACTGTGTCGACGGGCACATAGTCTATATGGTATTGCATGGCGCGCTGCTGTAGTTCAGCCTGCTGCTGCTCCATTTGCCGACGATAGACCTCGGCAATTTCGGATGGCTGCAAACGCATCTGCCGACCGGTCTCGAGGTCGATAAACTGGTGAGGACGCGCGTCATATTCGAGCTGCAGCTCGTGTGTACGGTCGAAGGTGTGAAAAAGTATTACCTCGTGTTTGTTGTGCCGAAGGTGGCGTAGGGCGTCGAACAGGGGTTCCCTCTCTTCGTCGCGCACAAATGCATCGGTGAAAAGTACCACCAGCGAGCGCCGGTGCAGTTGCTCGGCAGTCTGGTGGATGGCCTCGGCAATAGACGTTTGTCGCATCGTGCGTTTTTCAGCCTCCACAGGTCTCAGAAGGTCTTCGAGCACTCCGTAAAGGTAACGTTGATGCACTGCATTGCTGCGGCATTGTGTATGTTGGTCGATGTGTTCAGAGAAGAGCGTTAATCCAAAAGCATCGCGTTGGCGGTGCAGCAATTCTATAAGTACTGCGGCCGCGTAAACGCTAAATGTCAATTTGTTGGGATGCTCCACATCACCTTGTCCTTCAAGAGGGAAAAGCATCGAAGTGCTTTGGTCTATCAGCAGCTGGCAACGCAGGTTGGTTTCTTCCTCAAACTGTTTTACATACAACTTGTCGGTACGGCCATAAAGGTGCCAGTCGATGTTTTTCGTACTCTCACCGCTGTTGTATTGGCGATAGTCCGAAAACTCTACCGAGAAACCATGAAAAGGACTTTTATGCCTGCCGGTGAGGAAACCTTCCACCACCTGGCGGGCAAAAAAGTCCAATGTTTTGTAGCGTGAGATTTCAGAGGAGAGCATTGAGCTTCTCAGTGAGGGTCTCTTTTGCCACGAGTCCTACGCTCTTGTCCTTTGCCTCGCCGCCTTTGAAGAAGAGGACGGTGGGAACGTTGCGGATGCGGAAGCGTGCTGCCAGGTCGCTGCACTCGTCCACATCGGCGGTGCCAATGATGGCACGTCCTTCGTATTCGGCAGCAATCTCCTCGATGCGGGGAGCCAGTGCTTTGCAGGGGCCGCACCATGTGGCGCCGAAATCAACCATAACGGGCAGGGGCTGGGCCATGAGCTCGTCGAAATTCTGTTCTGTTACTTGCATAATGTGATATTATTTGTTGTTTGTTCTATTGTTTCAAAGCAAATTTCATGCCAAGCTATTTGGCACGGAAGAAAATGCTCATCGGTACCCCGTGGAAGTCCCACATCTCTCGCATGCGGTTCTCGACGAAGCGTTTGTATGGGTCACGCACATACTGCGGCAGGTTGCAGAAGAACACAAACTGGGGGTAGGGTGTTGGCAGCTGTGTGATATACTTAATCTTCACCCATTTGCCTTTGACCGAGGGCGGCGGATTCTGCTCCTTGACTATAGGCAGCAGCGTGTCGTTGAGTTCGGCTGTGGATATGCGGCGACTGCGTGCCTCGTAAACGGCGCGGGCAGCTTCGAGCACCTTGAAGATGCGCTGTTTGTTTATTACCGACGTGAACACTATAGGCACATCGTCGAAGGGCGCTATGCGTTCCTTGATAAGCTTCTCGAAGTCGCGGTGGGTGTTGGTCTCTTTCTCTACAAGATCCCATTTGTTGACAACAATGACGACTCCTTTGTGGTTGCGGTTGATGAGCGAGAAGATGTTCAGGTCTTGCTGTTCGAGGCCTTGTGTGGCGTCGAGCATCAATATACACACGTCGGAAGCCTCGATGGCTCTGACCGAACGCATCACCGAGTAGAACTCCAGGTCTTCGCTCACTTTGCTCTTCTTGCGCAGTCCTGCGGTGTCGACAAAGTTGAAGTCGAAGCCGAAGAGGTTATAGTGCGTGTATACCGAGTCGCGAGTGGTGCCGGCAATGGGGGTCACCACCGAGCGCTGCTCGCCTGTTATCATGTTGATGAACGAGCTTTTGCCAACGTTGGGACGGCCGACGACGGCAATGCGCGGCAGTCCGTCGGTGGGGTCGTCGGTTCCTTCGTCGAAGTCTTTCACCAGGGCATCGAGCAGGTCGCCCGTACCGCTACCGGTGATGCCAGCAATGGGGTAGGGGTCGCCGAGACCGAGACTGTAGAATTCCGACAGCATGTCCATCTGGGCCGAGTTGTCTACCTTGTTGGCGGCCAGCACCACAGGTTTGGGGCATTTGCGCAGCATCTCGGCGACATCTTCGTCCATGGGTGTCAGCCCCTCTCGTGCGTCAACCAGGAAGAGTATCACGTCGGCTTCGTCGATGGCCAATGCCACCTGCTTGCGGATCTCCACCTCAAACTCGTCGTCGCCACCCATTACATATCCGCCGGTGTCAATCACCGAGAATCGCTTGCCGTTCCAGTCCGAGTGGCCATATTGGCGGTCGCGAGTCACGCCGCTGGTCTCGTCCACTATGGCGTTGCGGCTTTCAGTGAGGCGGTTGAAGAGCGTCGACTTGCCCACGTTCGGGCGTCCTACTATTGCTATAATGTTCATCTTTTAGTCTTGCGAAATCTTGTCTTTTCCACCGTTGCCGAAAAGCAATGCCAGGCCGAACTTGACATTGAAAGCCTTGGCGTCGGCCAGATATATGCTGCTGATGTAGTCGGCCATGATGTGGAATTGTAATATTTTGAATGGTGACAGCACCAGTCCGATGCCGGGGTTGAACAGGTCGACATGCTGTCCGTCGTAGACCACCGACGAGCCCACCAACACCTCGGCCCAGTTGAAGAGGTCGACACCCACGGTCAGGGTGGTGTTGAAGCGGAAGGTGTTGTGGATTTTATTGCCGAGGTCGACGGCATAGGTGTTTCTCTTGCAGAGCAGGCCGCGGTCGAACTGGCCGTGCAGCAGCAGGCCGGCACGGAACATCTTGCCGAAGTTGTACGAGGCACCGAGATTGATTTTGGTAGGTATGCTCGACCAGTATTCGCCGCCATCGGTTGTGGGGGCCAGTCCGTTGAGCACCTGCTGGTAGTAGGCCGTCAGCGAGTCTGAATTGAGGTTGCCGCCGTTGAGCATGCCCGTCACCTCTTGCCCGTCGAAGGTCACTGTGGTATGGCCGCCATCGGGTGTTACGACGGCGGTGTTGCGGCGCCAGTGGATGCCGCCCGTCAGGTCGATGATAGAGGCCGAGAACGAGAAGGGACCCTTGTCGTAGCGGGCGCCGATGTCGAACGACAGGCCCGTGTTGGCCTTGAAGATGTTGAGCATCTCGCCCACCGAAGTGAGGCGCACGCCGTTGCTGTCCACGGCCACAGCCGAGCCGCCTTGTATCTCGTAGTAGATGTCAACACCCACGCTCTCGAAGTCGTCGTCGGTGATAAGCACCGCACGGGTGTTGTCGGTCTGCAGGTTGGCCACGCCATAGAGCAGCTTGGCACGGCCGCCGACGGTGAGGCCAAGGTCGTCGAAGATATGTCCTGCGCCGATGCCGGCCTCGAGGTAGTTGGTAAAGTTCAGCAGGTCGCCGTCGACGAGGTCGACTTCGGTGATGGGGTTGCCATAGCCGTCCACGTTGCCACGCAGCAGGGCGTTGATGGTGCTTATGGGCAATCCGACGCTTATGTTGTTCATCATGCGCACGTTGGCGGTGAAGAAATTGGAACCGGTCTTGAAACCGAAGCCAAAGATGTTGAACTCCGTACCCATGCGGAAGTCGTTGTCGGCGGTGATGGCGGTCAGCATCTTGTTGATATCAATCACCGTGGTGACATTGCCGCTCGCGCTGGTGTCGAGGCGTGCAACGTTGTTTATCGACAGCGGGCTGCCGAAGTGCACGCCGAACGAAGGCAACTGCAGGAAGAATGTGTTGTTCGTCGGGAACAGGGCTGGGTTGAGCAGGTTCGACTGCGGAGTGCGGAACGCATGGTAGAACAAGTTGTTGGTCTCGTTATACTGTGCCTGTGCGCCAAATGAGAGCAGCAGGACGGCAACTATTGCAATTATTCTGTTTTTCATCGTAGTGTCCTCCTGTCGTTTAGTCAATAAAAGCACCAGATACGGGAATGTCTATCTCTGCCGTGGGATGCAGTTTCAGGTAGACCTTTATCTTCAGATAGTCCGAGCGGCGTATGCTGACGTTCTTGCCTTCGGTGGCCATCAGCATGTCGAAGCGTATCTTCTTGGCGCTGCGCAGCTGCTGCAGGCGCTGGCGGTTCATGGCTATCACCACCTTCGACTGTGTGCCTTCGACGGCCACTTCCGTCCCCGGGTCGTCGGACGACGGGGTCGTGCGCGCCGACGCTATGGTGTCGGTGAAGAGCGGCAGCCCTATGGGCATGTCGTTGGCGTCTATCATTGTGCCGGCAATGCCGAGCTTCATGGGTATGCCGTTGGTGAAGCCGAGGGTGAGATACGAGTCCTTGATGTCGATGTCGACACCCTCGCCGATGCTGTCGAGAACCCTGTCGATGTCAACGCGCGAGAGGCCTTCGCCCAGGTCGACGTCGAAGCTGTAGGGCAGCGCACCGATTTTTATCTCGAACGGGAAGGCAACCTTCATCTTGGCTTCGTAGAATATCTTGGTCATCTTTATCTCGTCGAGCAGCTGGTTGAAGTGGGTGTCGGCAAGGTCGAGCGCGAAGATGGCGTCGTCGAGCGCAAAGCGGAAACGGTACGACACCTTGACGTTGCGGGGCATGCTGTTCACAATCTCGGCCATGTCGACGCTGTCGAACTTCAGGTGCTTGGTGGCAAGCACGCTGTCGAACGGGATGGGCTCCAAATTCAGACTGGGGAAGGTATGCACAGCCCCGTTATGGTCGGTGTAGTTTATCACCAGGCTGTCGAACACGGCGTGGACATAGCGCGCCACGGTGTCTCGCACCGATTCCTGGCATTCACCGTGCACGTCAGCCTCGAAGTCGAGCCACAGGTGGTTGATGCTGATGTTTCCGTTCAGTATCTCCTGCAGGGTCACGTTGTCGAACAGGGTGATGTTCACATCATACGAGATGGTGGTGTCTTTGGCCATAAAAGTGCCTTTGTGCGACACGGCCTTATCCATCAGGCTGCGAGCCACAATCGAATCGGCGCCTTCGGCCTCGAAGTTGATTGTAAGCACTTCATCCTCGGGGTCCAGTACACCGGTGTAGTCGCCGTTGAACATGTGCAGCACATCGTTGATGGTCACCTGCCCGTAGGCTATCGGAGTGCCGAAGTTGGGATCCAAAGTGCCTTGCACATGCACCGGGTGCCGCAGCAACTCCCATTCGTCGCTTCGTATACACGAGGCCAGCATGACCGTCGCCAATGCCGCCACCACGATGAATAATCTATGTTTCATAGTGTCGTCGTTTGTTGGTTTTGTATTAAGTGCCAATATGTTATACCCGTAGCATAGGTATATACATACACCGCAAAGGTACGCATAAATATTTAATCACGCAAGCGTACAATATAAAAATATTTCAACAGGCATCCGTAATGACGGCACAATAGTTTACAAGTTATTCCTGCGCAATCCTGTGTCCGTTCTCGTCATACGTTCCGTCGGTGGCCACATCTTTGTTTTGCATTGGGTTAGGGATATTGTATGATGAAGTTTTTATTCTGCAAGCTTGCGACGCTTGAATCCATTAAGTTTATTGTCTTCAGAATGTTGTACTGCAACAAAAGAGAATCAAAAGTACTATAGTAATTTTTCTCTGGTTCATTTGTATCACATATATATATTGTCCTAAGTGATGGGTCTGGTGCATGGTCAGTATGCGTTTGGTACCATTCCAGCCCACTTTCCAAACAGCCTTGTCTTCCTACAAAATGAATGTACGAGGTGTCTCCTGGATTAAGTATTTTTTTTCTTGTGCATATTGAAGATTCATAGTATTGGTTTTGGTATTCATTCGGAAAATAGAACTTATATACTTTGATTGGTATTTCTGATTGATTTTCTATGTATATCCCTTTATGACAATATAATGATTCATGGGGATGTTCACATGATGATAGAAATAATAAAGCACAAATAAGAGAATAGAATAACTTTTTCATTTTCATCAGTATTGGTTGTTATAATATAATTTCAAGGTTGGTCCACATAATACGTTGTATCGCTGTTATTGTTCATGCCTGTTGCAAAAGACAGTTGCATTACCTTTCTGGCGATACGATTCCCTGCTGCATCATATGTGATTTCCAACGGAACAGGATTTTGGGCATGGGCAACAATTGCCGATGCAGCAACAATAATCAAAATTAAGACATTCTTTTTCATGACGTTATGATTTGTTTCATAATTATTCACATCTGCAAATATACGTTTTTTTTCGCAATGCACAGTTTGACTTCAATTTTTTCTGTAATTTTTCTGTTCCTTTTTGCTCTTTTCTGTAATTAGAAAATAGAATTTCTGTAATTGAAACAACATTATCCTTGGTTTTGCCCTAGGGTCTAACTACCGAAAGACCAGGGTTGAAGAGCCATCATCTCTTACTACACTCCTACTATGCCTTTTATATACCCATTACATAAATTTACTCGAGTAGGCAATAATATGTCGAATATAACGTTGATATAATCAAAATACAACTTAAATATACCGAATCATGGCTAAACAGACGGCAGGATTTATGGGAGGATTCCACGGAAGGCTCGGGCCTGCAGTGGGTTACATGTGGCGCGGGGTGTGGTGCGTGCGGTCGTACAACCCGCATCCGCGCAATCCGCGGACGGAGGCGCAGAC
>JAFXUY010000132.1 GCA_017524785.1 Bacteroidales bacterium
AAATCGATATATCTTGCTGTCATACAGTGCAATGCGGCGAAACAACACTACCGTTTCACGAACCTGGCCGTCCGGGTGCCCGTCGCCGTGCCGACGCGCACCATGTACACGCCCGCCGCCAGGCCGCGCAGGTCGAGGGTCTGAGGCAAGGGGGAGGAAAAAAAGTAACATGCGCTGTCGTTTTTTCACCTATTAAACGAAATCCCCTGCGGGGAAAACGGCGGCGCGGCGGCCGCTTGCGACTGCCCTCACGCAGGGGTCAGGCGGGGGATGACTGGCCATGAAGAAGTAGAATTATAATTATATCAGCCAAATGTTAAATTTAACATCTCTTACCAAGGTGATTGTTTATATGGAGATGACTAGGTGAGTAGTAAGAGAGGGTATAGAGAGGGTGCTGTGTCATAGGCAGTTAGATGTTTATTTGTGAGCTACTGCACGCTGATACAGAGAGTTATATGTAAAAATATCGCTGTAACTGCCTGATTTCCATTATCGGCTCGGGCATCTGGAAAAACAAAGCCAATTGTTAAAACAAAACTATATTTCTAGTTGCATAACGGGAAATCTAGTTACGGCCAGAACGTACCCGTTGGGGCTTGCGGAAACGGAATTGTTTCCAACTACGGAACAGGAGAGAAACGACAGTCACAACTTTTTTTTTAAGATAAAGTAATTATTTATATATTTGCAATTTGTCTTGCCATGTCAAATTGGCGGCAATATTTTATTACACAAGTGAATACCACAAAAACAAAACATATAAAACTTCGGAATACGGCACACGGGACACCCTTGTCGCCGACGTTGACAGCCATAGAGACTGCACAGACTGTTGATGCCAAAACTGCTTAAAACCTGACAAAGATGCTTGCTAAAACCTTCGGAAAGATATTTCTTACACTATCGACGCTGCTCCTGCCGCTATTGACAACTGCACAGAGCTACACCATGACCAACAGCGACACGCTGTATCTCGACGCCTGCGACATTATGAACGGCACGCTCTACGACGACGGCGGAGTGGACGGCAACTACAGCAACGGCTTCGACGGCTGGGTAGTAATCACCGCCAACCCCGGCGCGAGCATAACCCTGACGGGCGACTATCAGTTTGAGGGCTGCTGCGACTACCTGAACGTATGGGACGGCGACCCGAACCAAGGCACCCGCCTGGTGAACGAGGTTTGCGGCTCGGGCAGCATCAATGTGACTGCCACCAGCGGCCGCCTGTCGCTATGGTTCCGCTCCGACGGTTCGGTCACCTACAGCGGTTTTGCTTTTGCCATAGCCATTACCGGGATGACCAACACATGCAACGGCAGCGCCACGGGAGTGACAGCGAGCGGCATAGGCACGACCACCGCAACCCTGGGCTGGAGCGGCGACGCGCCAAGCTACAACGTATACCTCAACGGATTCCTCTCGGCCACCACTTCTGCCACCTCGCTCTCGCTGACGGGTCTGAACCCTAACACCGTGCACCATGTCATGGTGGCACCTGCCGACACACTGGCCTCGCACTGCTGCGCGACCAGCACCTCATTCACCACCGCCTGTGCCACTATGCGCCTGCCGGTGGTGGAGAATTTCAACAACGCGACCATTGGATACATGCCCGACTGCTGGACTCGCAGCGTAAACTTCGACGATGTAGAGTCGATGCCGCAGACGGTCCTCTCGGGCAACAACGACAATGCCCTCATGCTAAGCTGCGGCAGCAATGCCACCAGCGGCCACTTCGGCATGGTTGTGGGACCCAAGGTGGGTAGCGGCGAGACGTGGTGGCGCGTCAGCTGCCGCATGCGTCCCAGCCATTGGAACACCGTAGTCATGGTCGGCGTATGCGACAGCACAAGTCCGGAGTATTCGAACTATGGCTTCACGCCCATCGAAACCGTCCACCTCTACGACAACTGGACATGGAACGACTACACCTTCAGCTTCACGCTGCCGCAGGGGGCCTGCAAGATAGCTTTCCGCATGGTCCGCAGCGACCAGGATGGCGACATGCGCATGGTCTACCTTGACGACCTCAAGATTGAAAGCTGCGGCGTGTACGACTGCTATAACTACCACACCGACACCAGCGAGACCACCATAGCATGGTCCACCTTCGGCAACCCCACGGTCAACGTCGGCATCCGCCCAGCGGGCTATGCCAACAACACCCTCTATTTCCCGGCCGCCACGTCGCCCCTGCACATCACCGGCCTCGATCCCGGCACACGCTACACCGTCTCGTTATACCCCGTGTGCAACGGGGTCAACGGCATAATGCGCGACATGACGATGCAGACCCTTGCCCCCAGCGAACCTGTCACGCACTACTGCATAGACAACAGCAATATCGGCGAGCTGACATTCATCAATGCGTATAACATATATGCCACCGATGTTTCGGGCATCCACGCCAACCACCAGCAGGGCAACAAGGCCTACATCGTATCGCCGCAGTTTGCCGGTCTGGCCGGCAAGGAAATCACCGTCAGGGTAATCGGCTACTACAGCGAGGTCACCCTCGGCACAATGGACTATGTCGACGACACCTCGACCTTCACGCCACTGGCCTATTGCAACACCGACTACTACGGCACCCGCTACCTGAAGGCCACGGTGCCCACATCGAGCACAGCACGCTTCGTTGTGCTGCGTTTCAACAGCGAAATTGACTTCCACAACCTTGAGGTCGGCGCCTGTCTGCTCGACAGCGTGCACATCACCCACCAGCGCGGCACCTCGGTGACCTTTGCATGGGAGCACCTGGCTCCTACCGACACGGTGCTGGTGGAATACGGCCAGCCGGGGTTCGAGCCCGACTCGGGAACGGTGCGCACATTTGTCGGCGTAAACCGTGCCAAAATCGACAGCCTTTCGTACGGCACCGACTACGAGTTCATCGTGAGGCGCAGCTGCCAGACAACCAGTTGCGGCACCTCGCGCTACCGCGGCTCGACAGGGTATAACGACCATGTGGTTCCATTCTGCACCAATTTCAACTATGTTGAATGGAACGACCGCGAATGGAGCGGAGTCGACGGGGTGCTGAACTACCCCACCACAGGCGACGAGTATGTGGAGCACCACTACCGACAGGTGATGCAGTTCATGTCCTATGGCTTCGACTGGGGCTACTACAGCACCGTGAGGCTGCCCGACGTGGAACTTGACACTGGAGCCGTTCTGAGTTTTTACGCCACCAACACCGCACCGCAGGGAGTGATGATGGTCGGCATGCGGATATACGACCAGAACTACTGGTTCGACACGATAGCGCTGTCGTCGGACGGTGCACGCCACCAGTACAGTGTGGCACTGCCTGCCAACGACTCACTGTTCGACAACCGCCTTGTGCTGCACTACCGTCACAACACGGAGTACACCGGATATGTGTGCTACGTGGACGAACTGCGACTATGGCATGGTGGATACAACAACTTCAGCGTTGTACATGTAGGCTATGACACGGCAGCCTTCAGTTTCACCCTTTATGGCGAAGTCGACAGCGCAAGGGCATTCCTTGTGAGCCTCGGCGGCGACACAATTGCATGCAATGGACTGAGCCGCAACGGAAGTGTGTGGACTGCCACCTTCGGAGGCCTGGACAGCGGGGCGGCCTACGAATGCTTTATAGAGCCGCTACCTGAAGGCTGTGCTTCCCTGGCCGGAAGCCTTATCACCCACCACAATTGGACCGGTGGCGGTTACCCATCGTGCGAAACATTCGACAACCTGCTCAGCTACGAGCTGCCGGCAGGCTGGCAGTTTGGCGGAGCGGCAAGCATAGTGAGCTATGGCGACGACGACGGGGTGCTGCTCATCGGCTCATCGTCGGCCACGGCACCAGCCGTTCAATCTGCCGCCGTGCTGCCTATTGTTGGTGCCAACCTTGTGGTCGAGGCTGCCGGCGACACACTGCTGGTGGGTTATATCACCGACGACTCATTGCGTGCCACAACAGCAATCACCGTTACCGACACGCTGAAACTTTCGGCCACCCCGACGACCCTACAGCTGCCGCTGACCACACCACCGGGAGCACGGATATGCCTTGTGGCACGCGGCACGTGCTACCTGCTCCGCGTAGGCGTCAACAACTGCCCTGTGGTGAACTTCGAGACCGAAGGAGGCACCTTGATATGCCGTGTCGACGGCAATGTCGGCGTGGACTATATTCTCACGGTGAACAGCGGCAACTGGAGCCGCAACTACCGTATAACCACCTCGCCCTACAGGCTCGAAGGACTACGGCCCGGGAACTACGAGCTGGAATACCACTGCACCTATAACGACGACGGATGTATGCCAAAGGCATTGGTAACCTTGAGCGACAGCATCGCTTCGCCCTACTGCGAGACCTTTGAGATAGGCGACGGCAGCACAGGAGTGCCACAGAACTGGACATTCATCTACAGCCATGCCGACGAAGAGCCCCGGATAGATGCGGGATGGTGGGAGACGCCGCTGGCAATGGGGTCGGACAGCCATTGGGACCGCTGCCAATATGCAGTGCTGCCGCCCACAATAGAGAAAGGGTTCATAACGGTGAAGGTGAACGCTTACATCTGGTGCAACCGCTGGCTCGAGATTGGCACCATGGCCACAGCCACCGACACTGCGTCGTTCGTGCCATTGGCCCGAAGCGAATGGTGCGACAACTGGGGTAATGTATCTGCATCCATAGACTCTATCGGCGACCGGCGCATAGCGATACGCACCTATGGCGGCATAGCCTACCTTAACCGCGTGACCGTAAGCGACATGCCCGATGTGAAGGTAAGCCTTGTCAACTCCCGCACGCTGGTACTGACGGCCAACAACGACAGGAGCTACTTCATGCGCTACGAAGACTACTGGGGACACGACACCATAATGCTCATCGACACGACGGTCTACGTAATGGAGCTAGCCGAAGAGGTGAACAACGTGAGGCTGACGCCGGTGATGGATTCGACGGGTTACACATGTACCAACGAGTACTTGGACTTGGAGCTTAGCGAACTGGCGACACTCCCCTACTGCATCAACGAGTACTGGTGGGATTGGCCACTGAAGCGCCATTGCGGAGTCCACTGCCCCGGGGAAATATACATTGATGGAACATACTCTGCCGTATTCAACAGCTGCAACCATGTGGGCGGCGGCGAATACAAACTGCTGCACGACCTGGACATCGATTCGGTGAAACGACTGACGATGTCGTTCACCATGAAGTCAGACCACTACAGCGACATGATAGAGGTAGGTGTCATGAGCGACGCCTACGACACTGCAAGCTTCGTGGTGGTTGACAGCATCGAGTACGACGATGCCGAGCTTATGTGGCACACCTATAATGTGAGCTTTGAAGACTACAGCGGCACTGGACGTTGGATTGCCTTCCGTCACCGCAGCGGCGCTTGTGCCTCTTGCGAAGACGGCACATACCTTTATCTGGACGACGTCTGCGTCAGCGCCTGCGATGCTTCGGCGGCGACGGTGACGCTGAACCACTACAACGAGGTGAGCATAGCAGTGGCAAACGGAGCCTCGACAACCGATTTCTATGCAGAATATGGTCCTACGGGCTTTGCGCAGGGAACAGGAACGACGGTGCACATCGTGAACAACCCCACCGTGCTGACATTGGCGCAAATGAGCAGCTATGATTTCTATCTGCGTTGCAGCAGCACAGGGCAGACCTGCATGAAACCGCAACAGGTCACCACTATGGCCAATCCGTTGATACCGCCTGTATGCATAAACTTCGACAACACAGCCAGTGGAACGCTGCCCCAGGGCTGGAGCAGCACTGGTTCCACAGCCTCGACTGTTGAGAGCAGCCAAAGCCACTCGGGTAGCAATTCGCTGACTGTTGTGGAAAGAGTGATAAGCCCCGACATAGCGGTAGATTCGCTACAGGAGGTGAAGATGGGGCTGTGGGTGATGGCCGAGGATGCCGGCGACCGACTGGAGGTAGGAGCGATGACCGACCCGGCAAACCCAATAACCTTCACCCGCATGACTACGATAGCACCGCAGCAGACGGGAGTGTGGGAATACCACCAAGTATCGTTCAAGAGTGCACCGAACAATGCACACTTCATCGCGTTGCGTCACCGAAACTCCACCTCCAGTACACTGACTGGGACACTGCATGTAGACGACGTGAGCCTTTCCACCTGCGGAGCTTTCGGACTGCGGATAACGACGGTAGAAAGCGAGAGCACCACACTGACCTGGGAGCAGGTGGGCGAGCCTGGAATCACGGTGACGGTGATTGAGAACGGAACCACAACAACAGGTAGCTACAATCCCGTAAGGCCACCTCTGACGATAAACAACCTGACGCCGCACAACAGCTACACGTTTGTGATGCATGCCGGCTGCACGATGGGCACAACGCCATGCGACACGCCATACGACGATACGTTGAACATCCTTACACCCAAACCTGGAGTAGGCTGTGTGAACCCCACTGACATGGGGTCGCCCTACAGCACCTTCTTCAGCGGCACTTTCAAGAATCCCTATGCCCATGATGGAGCCATAGACTTCGGTAGCACGAGCACCGACAGCCGTCATACAGTGTGCTACGACACCAACGAACGCGACCCCAGAACCGGAGGCCTGCTGCGCACGGTGCCCGAAGGCTCGGTAGCCAGCGTGAGACTTGGCAACTGGAACACCGACGCCCTGCGCCCACAGGCCGAGGGCATCACTTACAGCCTGTTCGTAGACACGTTGAGCTTCGACCTTCTGATTATGCGCTATGCGGCAGTGCTGCAAGACCCGATGCACGCCGCTGCCGACCAGCCACGCTTCAGACTGGAGCTGCTGGACTCCAACTTTGTGCCCATCAATCCAGAATGCACGTCGGCCGACTTTATAGCCGACCGAAGCCTGGGGTGGAACGAAGCGGCCGACAATGTACTATGGAAAGACTGGACGACATACGGCGTTGACCTGACAGCCTATGCCGACCAGCAGGTGTACGTGAGACTGACGACCTACGACTGCAACGAAGGGTCGCACTATGGCTATGCCTATTTCACCTTGGAATGCATGAGGCGCAACATAGTGACCGACAACTGCGGCAACATAGACAGCAACACCTTCACAGCACCGGCAGGCTTCAACTACCGATGGTACACCGCCACGGCACCTGCGGTGACGCTGAGCAACGAACAGACCTTTGCTGCCGCGGCAGTGGAGACAACCTACTACTGCGATGTCAGCTCGACCGAGAACGCATCCTGCATGTTCACCATTTCGGCCTTTGCCGGAGCACGCTTCCCGCTGGCCATCATCGACACTGTGGTTAGCATCAGCAACTGCAGCTTCACCGTGAGGTTCGACAATATGAGCACTATATCCAACGACGGAGTGACACCGCTTGGCACCGGAGAACCATGCGAGACAGCATATTGGGACTTCGGCAACGGAGAGACAAGCACAAACTACCACGGCAGGAGCCACTACGACAGTGCAGGCACCTACACTGTGACCCTTGTCAGCGGCATCGCCGGCAACTCGTGCACCGACACCATGGTGATGACCCTTACGCTGGCCTTCCCTCCACATACGCCACGCATTGAAGGACCGACATCGCTGTGCAATGGCGGCATTGACACTCTCTTCATGTACGACACACACCCGCAGGACAGTACCCTGTGGACAGAAAAGCGTGATGCCTGGATAATGCCACTGTCGCCCAACAACTACACCCTTGGCACGAACAACTACGCGACGCCGACCGTAGACCAATACGGTTGCGGACAGACATTCACAAATATTGTTACCGTCAACCCGATATTCCACCAAGTGGACACTGTGCATATCTGCACTCCGCTGCTGCCATACAGCTATCCTGACACCACCTTCCTGGAAGGAACTACAAGTGCCGAATACCACAACAACCTGCTGTCGGCAGCAGGTTGCGACAGCAGCTACCACCTGTGGCTCACGGTGAGCGACGCCATGGCGAGCACGGTGAGAGACACCGCCAACGTGTCGATATGTGACAATGAGACCTACCTCTTCTTCGGCAACAGCTACAACACCACTGGCGAGCATACCAACGTGCATGTAGACCAGACAGGAATGTGCGACAGCATCCACACCCTGATGCTTGAGGTAAGACTGACATCGTCGGCCGACACTTTTGCTGTGGAATGCGACCAGTTCAGCTGGTACGGAACACTATTCAATGCCGACACCAATACAACGCGAACAGATGCCAATACGGTGCTCTGCGACAGCACGACTACACTGCACCTGACGGTTCACTACTCGAGCGACACAACCGTTAACCACACCGTGATAGAAAACAACCTACCCTATCTGTGGAACGGCATCAGCTTCGGCAGCGACACTGCCGGATACATCTACCATACCACCAACCGCTACGGCTGCGACAGTACAATAGACTTCAACCTCACTGTGTACCGCAACCAATTCACCACCGTTGGCAACACCATCTGTGACGGAATGCTGCCGATAGTGTGGAACGGTATAAGTTTTGGCATAGACGAGATAGACAGCACGACGAATACCATCACCCACCAAGCCACGCTGAATACCAGTCATGGTGCCGACTCTACGGTTACAATGGTACTCACAATACGTTTCGACAGCGAAGCCTATTTGAGTGACACCATAGTCCAAAACAACATTGCAACCTTTACGCCGGCACTGCCGGTGCCGCTGGCTTACACACAGAACGAGGCCGACCCACCACTCGTTGGCATTATCGACACCACGATGGTGCTACTGAATGCCGTGAACTGCGACAGCACGGTGCACTACACGCTGTTCGTTTGGCGCAACTACCACACCTACGACTCGGCAGAATGCTGCGACAACCAGTTGCCTTATTCCTACCTAGACACCGCCGTCACCACCACCGACCCTGTTGCCACCTACGACTTTCTGCTTTCAACCGTCAACGGTGCTGACTCGCTGGTAAGTCTCACCTTGAGCGTGCATCCCACCTTCGAGGTTGGTGACACCTTTGTTATATGTCCACACAAGCCATACCTCTACGAGGGTGTCGACTATGGTGGCCCTATCGATTTCGACAGTCCGCACACTTCCGTGCTGGGCTGCGACAGTCTGGTGCATGTGTCGCTACAACCGCGAGACACACTGTTCAGGCTGGCACCTGCCATGAGCCTCGACAGCAGCGAATGGTTCAACTACGACAGCACCCTGCTGGGATGTGCACCGCAGCACCTGTGGCTCAACGACACCTCGTCGTCCATCTCGCGCGAATGGACATTCTGGCCGGCAGAAACTCCCGATTCGGCAGTGAGCGACACACTCAACCTGTTCGACACCATACTACCCATAGGCATCTACTCCTTCCGCCTCATAGCCGTTGGCGAAGAGGGGTGCTACGACACTATTCAGCGCGACAGCGCCATCTATATTTTCCCACGACCTGTCTCCGAGTTCCGTTCCGAGCCATTCAACATTCCAAACCACGACCCGCAGGTGGAGCTCTTCACACTGGCCACACCTGCCGACAGTCTCACCTATAGATGGCTTTTAGCCACCACCGCCGATGGCGAACCCACCGACAGCCTCACCGAGTCGCTGGGCGGTCGATGGACATACCGTTGGGAAACCAATATCGAAGAGGGCGAATACGAGGTGGCACTCGTTGCATACTGGCTCCACACAGTTGACAGTCACAGTGTCACCTGCACCGACACAGCACGCCACACAATCATGATTGTCAACACCTATCTACAATTCCCCAATCTAGTCAGTCCCAACGGCGACGGAGAGAACGACATCTGGGGTATTGTGAACCTCCTGGAATACCGCGAATATCCCAACAACGAACTATGGATCTACGACCGTTCGGGAACCTTAATATACCATGTGCGCGACATACGCTCGGCCGAGCAGTTCTGGGATCCCAACGCTACCAACAGTCCCGACGGCACCTACTACTACCGTTTCGGCGCGCAGAACATCTACGGAGCTATCAAGCACAACGGCATCATCGAGGTGCTGCGATAAAGGCTACTTGACGATAATCTCGTCGGTGAAAATATAGGAGGGCTGACCCGGGGCGGGGTGCCACTCGGGGAGCGGGCCGGGGTTGGGAACCACGACCCTTAAGAGTTGAAAGTTGAGAGTTGAAAGTTGAAAATTAAGGGGAACCGTATAGTTCTTCAGACGCATGCCGGTCTCGCGAGGATCCATGTCAAAATGCTTATCTGTGATTAGGGTCCAATTATTGCCATCGTTAGAGGCATAGACCTTTATTTGAGTCGGCGCGAGTATCCAGTCGAAGGTGTTTTGCATGAAGCGCATGCTTACCTCGTGGATTTCTGTTGGCTTACCGAAGTCGATGACGGCGTCGATGCTGTCGCCCCAGTAGCCTTGCCAGTGTCCATCGGCGTAGGTGGTGTTGCTGCCCAGCTGACCGTCGATGAGGGCGTTCTCGCCGCCACCACTATAAATAGATTTATAGGTGGCAAACGGAGTATTGAGGGTTATCTTGGCACCCATTCCGAGATGCGAAAGGAGATACTGCTCGGAGATAACGCCTTCGCCATACTTATTATAGCAGATGGCCTTGATGGTGGCCGAGCGCTCCAACGGGAAGGGGCCATCGTATTTGGTCGAGGAGGAGGTGGGTTCGGAGCCGTCGAGGGTGTAGTAGATGGGGCGGTCATTATAGAGAGTCCTTAACGAAACATAAGGGTATCCACCCCCATCTCCTGTGGGAGAGGGGCTGGGGGTGAGGCTCATAAAGACATGACGGTCGAGCTCCAGCACCTCGCGGGCGAGGTCATCATAGCGGTTGCAGACGATATACCGCTCGTATTCGCCGTTCTCCTGGTCCCACAGCCGCAGGTACTCGCGCTTGAGGTCGGTGAGGAACAGCCAGTACTGCCCTTTCATCATTTTCAACCTTTCCTTCATGGTCACATCCTTGCCCTCCAGCTGGTGGTAGACCATTTTGCGCAGTATCGACTTGAAAACCGTCTGCCTTATGCGCATCAGAGCATAGTGAGCATGGGGGTTGGCAGCGGAGTCTATCTCCTTGTCCAGCGCCATCACCCTCTTGATAACCCTGTCGCAGCGGTCACTCATGGCGTCGCTGGTGTTGTCTGGGTTGAAATTCAGCAGCGGCTCCATCAGTGCTGCCGATGTGTACCAGTCGGCAATGTCGGGGTCGTTTTCGAGGGCACCGACCTTGTATAGCTGCTGTGTTTTGGGGGCAATGGTTTGCATGGGGCTGATGGGCAAGGCTGGGTTATTGACAACACCATAGAACAACCTCTCAAAATTCTCGTTAAACTGCCTCTCCCTCCTCGCAAACTCCACGGGGTCGTCGGTCTTGATTGGGTTCCACGCCATCTCAGCACTCCAGAAGAGGCCGTGCCAGCAGTTGTCGAAGAGTGCCTCGCCGTTGTCGTCCCAGCAGGTATTCATCAGCCCCTCAGCGCCGTTCTTGTATCCGTCCCTCGCCAGGTTGGCGATGTTCTTCATGTAGCGGTAGGGGTTGGGTATCATGTTGCTGCTGTGGCTCAGTGAAGGGGCTACCCAGAAGGGAGTTCCATTGTCTTTAAATGGTTTTATCAAGTGATCATAGCTGTCCAGTGGCTCGTAGGCCCACATGATGTAGGTCATATCCTTAGGCAACTGGCGCATCATCGCAGGGTTCTTGGCCACGATGTCGCCCCACATGGCAAGCCTCACCCCCGACCCCTCTCCTGTTAAGAGAGGGGAGTTGGAGGAGGAATTCTCTTCTTTGACCATTTGGTAGCAGCGGTTGATAAAGTCCACATACACTTGGTCGGCACCTTTCTCGTCAACAAGTTTCTTTGCGCGGCCGGTGCCCAGCTGTTCTGTCTCGTCACAGTTGATGATGAAGAAGGGCGAGTTGGGGATGCGGTCGTAGGCGGCTTTGATACGCTTTCTAAGGAAGTCGAAGGTAGCCTCGTTGCTGGGGTCGAAGTTGGCCTTGCTGTCCATCAGGTGCTGGTAGAACGGCACCCGCAGCGTCTTCTCGGCATGCGCGAAGAGCTGCAGGTTTATCACCTCGTCGGGCAGCGGCTGACAGTCGGCGGCGTAAGCCGGTGCCAGGTCGGGGAACTCCGGCTGGTAGAGGGTGTGCTCGGTGTAGTAGTTGCAGAAGTTGAACTTGAGCGCATGCAGCGTCTCCCACTGCTTCTTGCGGTAGGCGGTGTGCGGCACCGGTCCGCGGCTTTGGTCGTCCATCCAACCACGATATGTATATGCCGGCCAGTCGATGATAGTCATACTCGGCACCTCCGAATGGAGCACTCGCAACTGGTCTAGTGTCATGTGGGCATATTGGCGACCCTCCTCGCCCACATAGTATATCATGATGTGCTTCGGCTCAAATCGGATACTGTACCACTGCCTATGATTTGACTCATCTGTGAACTGTTCCTTCACCTTCGCCTTGTCAAGCCGCACCATGCGACTGCTGTCCACGTCGAACACCCTCTGTGGCGTGGGTATAAGACCCAAATTAACTTGTTTATCCTGTGCTGCAGCAGTCAGCACGACAGACATCAGAAATAAAATTACTAATCTTTTCATGATGCAAAAATACAACTTTTTTCTCATTCAATCCACTCTATCTGAAAAAATGTGTATCTTTGCACCTAAATAAAAATATATTCTCATTATGCGAAAACTTCAAGAAATAGCCAGTTACACACTAGGTGTAACCATGATTTTGCTGTCGTTGGCCATGACATTCCCTGCTATCGGACAAACAAAAAGTGAGTCTCTGAAAAGCCCCGACGGGCGGATGGAAACTCGCTTCGAATTGAAGGACGGTATGCCATATTACAGCCTTTACCGCGACGGGATGCCTGTGGTGCTCGACTCGCGCATGGGTTTCACGCTGGAATGGCGCAAGAGCGACCTCGCTTCGGGGTTTAAAATCGACCAAGTACAGCGCAACACCTTCGATGAAGTCTGGCAGCCCGTCTGGGGCGAGGAGAAGAACATCCGAAACCACTATAACGAGCTGGCAGTGACTCTGGAGCAGGATTTCTACCTCGACCACGAGGGCAAGCGCGTTGACAAACCCACGGTGATGATTATCCGTTTCCGCCTCTACGACGACGGTCTCGGTTTCCGCTACGAGTTTCCGCAAGAGATTCAGAATTCAGAATTCAGAGTTCAGAATTCCCTCGTCACTTTCTGGCTCACCGACGAGCTGACGGAGTTCCGAATGGCTGGCAACCATACGGCGTGGTGGATTCCCGGCGACTACGACACACAGGAGTTCAACTACACCCAGAGCCGTCTCTCGCAGGTGAAAAGCCTCTACTGGCAGTCGCAGAAGTGCGGCGGATGGCCCTGGAAGAGCTTTTCGGAGAGCGGCGTGCAGACAGCCCTGCAGATGAAGACCGACGACGGCCTCTATATCAACATCCACGAGGCTGCGGTGCTCGACTTCCCCACGATGAACATGAACATCGACAGCACCGTTAGCCCGTCGGACAAGCAGATGGAATATACGCTGAAGGTCCACCTCACGCCCGACGCCACAGGCTATGTCGGCCGTCTCACCTCGCCCTGCTACTCCCCTTGGCGCACCGTGCAGGTGTGCGACAAGGCCACCGATGTGTTGCGCTCGCGCCTCATCCTCAACCTCAACGAGCCATGCGCCCTGGAGGATGTCAGCTGGATACACCCAGTGAAATACATGGGCGTGTGGTGGGAGATGATCAGCGACCACAGCACCTGGGGCTACACCAACGACTTTCCGTCCGTGCGCCTGCCGGGCGACCCCTCGCTGCCGCCGTCGCTCCAGGGTGCCATCACCGACTACAGCAAAGCCAAGCCCCACGGCCGTCACGGAGCCAACAACGCCAATGTGCGCCGCTATATCGACTTTGCCGCCAAGCACGGCTTCGACGCCCTCCTCATCGAGGGCTGGAACATCGGCTGGGAAGACTGGTACGGCAAGG
>JAFXUY010000133.1 GCA_017524785.1 Bacteroidales bacterium
ATTGTCGATACCATCAACAGCGTTGGCGGCAGCTTGATTGGCCCCAACTGCACGGGCTTCCTCAACGTGAACTACGCCGGCTGCTTCGACGCACCCATCCCGACCCTCGACCCCAAGGGCGTCGACTTCATCACGGGTTCAGGTGCAACGGCGGTGTTCATCAAGGAATATGGCATCAGCAACGGACTGAAGTTCAACAGCGTTTGGGCAGTGGGCAACAGCGCCCAATTGGGCATTGAAGACGTGCTGGAGCATTTGGACGAGACCTTCGACCCCGAGAAGTCGTCGCGCGTCATCATGCTATATATGGAGAAGATTGGCGACCCGCAGCGTTTGCTCAGGCATAGCCGCAACCTCATCAACAAGGGCTGCCACATTGCCGCCATCAAGAGCGGCGGTTCGGCCGCCGGTAGCCGTGCTGTCAGCAGCCACACCGGCGCCCTGGCCACCAACGACGCCGCCGTCGACGCCCTGTTCCGCAAGGCCGGCATCGTGCGTTGCCAGAACCGTCAGGAGCTGACCACCGTGTGCGGTGTCTTCATGTATCCCGAACTGAAAGGCAAACGTTGCGCCGTCATCACCCACGCCGGCGGTCCCGCCGTGATGCTCACCGACGTGCTGAGCAACGGCGGCATGGAGGTGCCCTCGCTGAAGGAACACCCCGCCAGCCCCGCCCTGTTGGAGAAGCTCTTCGGAGGCTCCTCGGTGGGCAACCCCATCGACTTCCTGGCTACCGGCACCGCCGAGCAGCTTGGCTATATCCTCGACACCGTCGAGAACGAATACACCGACATCGACTTCTCGGTGGTCATCTTCGGCTCGCCCGGACTGTTCAGCAACAAGGAGGTATACGACCTGCTCGACCAGAAGATGCGCACCTGCAAGAAGCCCATCTTCCCCGTGCTGCCCAGCATCATCAACGTCAAGGAAGAGATTGAGGACTTCATTGCCAAGGGCAACATCAACTTCCCCGAGGAGTGTGTGCTCGGCAACGCCATCTGCAAGGTATACCATACTCCCAAGCCGCAGCCCGAGAACGTGGAGCAGCCCAAGATCGACGTGGCCCGCATCCGCAAGACCATCGACCGCTGCAAGGACGGCTATATGGAAATCAGCGACTACAACGAGCTTCTGGACGCCGCCGGCATCAGCCGCAAGAAGAGCGTCGAGGTGAGCAAGAAAGAGGATGCCCTGGCCTTCGCCAAGGAGGTGGGCTGCTCGAAGGATGTGCCGCTGGTGATGAAGGTCGTCGGCCCGCTGCACAAGAGCGACGTGGGCGGCGTGACCCTCGGCGTCAAGGACCTCGACACCGTGGCCAAGGAGTTCGACCGCCTCATCGTCATCCCTGAGACCTACGCTGTGGAGATGTACCCCATGCTCGACGGCCTTGATGTCTACATCGGCGCCATCCGCGACGAGAAGTTCGGCCATCAGATATTCTTCGGCTTGGGCGGCATCTTCATCGAGGTGCTGAAGGACGTGCAGAGCGCCCTGGCTCCCATCACCGCCGCCGAGGCCAAGGAGATGCTCCGCCAGCTGAAGGGCTACAAGATTCTCGAAGGTGTGCGTGGCCAGGAAGGCGTCAACATCGACCTCTATGCCGACCAGGTGGCCCGCGTCAGCGCGCTGGTGCAGGCCGCTCCCGAGATTGCCGAGATGGATCTCAACCCGCTGCTCGGCAACCCGCGCTACGTCACCGCCGTCGACGCCCGCATCCGACTGGAGAAATAAGGAACGTTAAACAACATTTTTATAAACTAAAATCATTAGAAAGATGAAAAAAGTTTTTGCAATTTTGGCAGCCACTGTGCTGTTTGCAGGAATGGCCAGCGCTCAGCTGGGTATCAACGTGGGTTATGCACCCCAGACCTACAAGACCACCTATACCAGCGGCAGCACCAGCAGCACCAGCACCCGTAACCTCAATGGCTTCTTTGCTGGCGTGAACTACAACATGAACATCACCGGCGACCTCGGTGTGAGCTTCGGCGTCAACTATCGTATGAACATGGGTACCGACAACGACGCCGTTGGTGTTGGTATTGCAGGTGCCTCGGTTGAGAACAAGTACAGCCAGAGCCTCATCGATGTGCCCGTCCTGTTCAACTATGGTCTGAAGCTTACCGATGCCTTGAAGCTTTCGGTATTCGTCGGTCCCACCATTTCGTTCGCCCTTGCCGGCAACACCCACACCACTGTCACCGCCACCGTCCTCGGCGCTTCCAGCACCACCGAGAGCGATGCTGACTGGTACGACAGCAACAGCGACCTCAAGAAGCTCGACATCGGCGGTACCATCGGTGCCAACCTCCAGTACAACGACTTCCGCCTCTTCGGCGGTTACAACCTCGGCCTGCTCAACACCACAGGTGCTGACAACTACACCCGCAAGGCCAGCAACTGGTTCATCGGCATTGGCTACAGCCTCTAATCATCTAGTTATGGTAATAGAAAAGGCGACCCATTGGGCCGCCTTTTCTATTTGCTGAACTGCAGGGCTTCGGCCCCGCTGCCGGTCTCGTCGCCGTTCACCCACACATGCTCGATGCGCGTGTGGAAGGTCTGTCCCTCGAGGGGACTCCAGCCGCACTTGTATAGCAGGCTTTCCTTGGTGACCTTGCTCTCTACGCCAGGACGCACAAGCACTAGGTCGGCCTTGTAGCCCTTACGTATAAAGCCACGCTGGCGGATGCCGAAGAGCAGGGCAGGGTTGTGGCACATCTTGCTGACGATAAGCGTAAGCAATTCCTCATTCCTCATTCCTCCTTCCTCATTAAACACTGCCTCCAGCATCATCTGTAGCGAATGCTGGATGCTGGGGATACCGCTGGGAGCGTCGAAGTAGGGGCGCTGTTTGGCCTCGAGAGGGTGGGGGGCATGGTCGGTGGCGATGGTGTCGATGAGGTCGTCCTCGAGTCCTGCCCAGAGGGCCAGACGGTCGTCGTTGCTCTTGATGGCGGGGTTACACTTGATGAGGTTGCCCAGCTCGGTGTAGTCGCGGTCGTCGAACCACAGGTGGTTGGGCGTCACCTCGGCGGTGATGTTCTTCTTGTCGAGGTCGAAGTTTGAGAGTAGGCTCAACTCTGTGGCGGTGCTGATATGCGCCACGTGGAAGCGTGTGCCGTAGCGGCGTGCACGCTCGATAGCTTTGTAGGACGAGAGGAAGCAGGCCTCGGTGTTGCGTATTTGCGGATGCAGGGCTGCCGTCTCGGTGGGTCGGCCCTGGTGCTCGAGCTTGAAGTTGTGCATGTTTGCCTGCACCACGGCTTCCTCTTCGCAGTGGGCCACGATGAGCTTGCGGGCGTCGCGGAAGAGGTGGTCGAGCTGGTCGGAGTCGTTGACGAGCATATTGCCCGTGCTGGAGCCGAGGAAGAGCTTGATGGCGGCATAGCGCGTGGGCTCGATGGCTAGCAGGGTGCCGATGTTGTCGTTGGTGGCGCCCAGCATGAAGCCGTAGTTGACGGCGCTGTCGCGTTTGGCGAGGGCTTCCTTGGCCTCCAGGGCTTCGAGGGTGGTGGTCTGCGGCTTGGTGTTGGGCATGTCGACGACCGATGTCACGCCGCCGGCACGTGCGGCACGGCTCTCGCTGTAGAATGTGCCAGCAGGGTTCTCGGACTGGCCTCCGTCGCGGAAATGTACATGTGTATCAATGACACCCGGCATGAGTATCATGCCAGTTGCGTCGACCACGTGCTCGCATGTTGGTGCTTCGCCTTCGAAGATGTCGGCGATGCGGTCGCCGTCGATCAATACTGAACCATTAAAAATGCGACCCTCGTTGACGATGGTCGCATTATGAATTAACGTTTTCAAAACTCTTAACTCTTAATTCTTAACTCTTAACTAGAACTTGCGCCCTTCGGCCCAGCGGCGGCCGGCAATCTGTGCTTCGGCCGAGGTGTTGTACTGGTTCTTCACCACGAACTGGCCTGTGTGATCGATGCAACCCCACTTGCCGTCCATCTTGGCAGGAGCCACGCGGTCGTTCCACACAAAGGTGAAGAGCTTGGCATCTTCGAGGGTGGGCTTGATGACCCACTGGCCTTCGTAGTCGACATAGCCCCATGCTCCCGAGCTGGGATCCTTGATGGGGTAGAGCCAGTGGCCCAGCTCCTGGTGGGTGTCCCACTCGTTGCCGGCAAGCCAGGCCTCGCTTGAGAGCGTGAAGACGTTGCGGCTGAGGTCGTCGCCGGTATCGCTGACCACCATCCAGTAGCCGTCGAGCTTGGCTGTGGCGAAGAGGCCTGTGTCGTTGGCGAAGCGTGTGGCATCCTCGTATCTGGGTTTGATACGCCACTCGCCGCTCCAGTCGACCCAGCCCCATTTGCCGTCGGCGGGGTTGGTGACGGGGTAGCGCCAGTCCTCGAGAGCACGGCCGTGCTCGAACTGACGCAGGGCGTCGGTGGCCTCGTCGGAGGAGAAGAAGATGGGGGTGGTGACAATATTGCCGTTGCGGTCGATGTTGCCCCAGCGTCCCTCGTGCTTCACCTGCGTGTAGGGGTAGTTGTTGTCGTCGCCGAAGGGCAGGCGGTCCTCATAGATGGGTTGCACAACCCAGCGGCCCAGATAGTCGACAAAGCCCCACAGGCCAGTCTTGGGACTGGTGACAGGCACGCGCCAGGTGTAGAAGTTGCGGGCTATGGCCCACTGTGCACCGGCTTCTTCGGCCTGTTCGGCGCTGTGGAAGATGTTGTTGATGACCAGCACGCCACGGCCGTCGATGCAGCCCCAGCGGTCGTCCTTCTTGACAGGAGCGTAGCTCTTGGGGTCGCGTCCCTGGTGGGGGCGGGCGGCTTGGTATACGGGCTGGTATTTCCAGCGGCCGTAGTAGTCGACAAAGCCCCAGCGGCCGTCGGCGGCGTTGCGTGCGGGATAGACCCACTTGCCGGGTTCGGTCATCTCTTCCCACTGGCGGCCAGCCTCCAGGGCCACCTCCTTGGTGGGGAAGAGGTTGCGGCACACCATGTTGCCGTCGATGTCGATGCAGCCCCAACGGTCGTCGACCTTCACGGGAGCCCAGCGGCGTACTTTGCCCTCGAACTCGCCGGCACGCTGGTACTTGGGCATGATGCGCCAGGCACCGTCATCGTTCTTGTAGCCGAAGAGCTGCATGGCGCTCTCGAAGACAGGCTTCTGGGCCTGGAGGACGGGAACTGCCAGCAGCGCCGAGAGGAGCAATATTGCAATTCGTTTCATCTGCTTTTATGTGTTATTTGTTTGTTTTAGCGCGGGTCGGAGATGCTCATCAGTCGGGCGGCATCGGCGACATAGGAGGTGGCGCAGAGGCCAGCCTGGTTGTAGAAGCCGGCGTATACCTCGCCACGGCGTTCCTTGGCAAGGGTCTGCACATAGTCGTCAATCTTCTTGCCAATGGCAAGCTGGCGGCTCTTGCGTATCTTCATTGCTTCGGTGACGGCCTTGTAATAGACGGGCACAGCCTCGTTGTAGTAGCTGCACATGTCGCTTTCGGTGGCTTTCTGTTTGCTACCACCGGTCTTTTTCCAGATGGCAGCGCAACTCTCGTCGGCTTTGTTGTAGATTTCCTCAATCTCTTTCTCTATATCATTGTATTTGGTGAGCATGTTCTGGTACTTCTCGTCGCTGCCAAGCATCTCGGCAGTGCGGAGATAGCGTTCCTGAAGCTCGACGGCATACTTTTGCGAGAGCTCCTCGATTTCCTTCTCCGACATTTCGTTGTACTGCTCTTCGCTGATACCCAGTTCCTCGAACAGCGCCTCGTCATAGCCGTAGATGGCGCCGGCGCCGGCGTTGTTCATCATGGTCACGTAGCCCGATGCGGCAGCCAAGCCCATCTTGGTGATGAATGCCGTCGTGGGGTTGGTCATCAGCTTGAGTGTGCGGGGGTTCTCGCGGTTTTGCTCACAGAGGAAGTCGGCGATGTTCTGGAAGGAGGGCAGCGGCGGCACCTGGGCCATCACATCTTCGGGTGTGGGAATCTGACCTTCCTTGCTCTCTCTGCCTTCTTCTTTCGGGTCTTGTGCTTCTGTCTGCTCACGGCTTTCCTGCTTCTTGTTCAGGCCGAAGGCATTGTCCAGGGCTTTGTCGATTTCCTGTTCTGCTTTCTGCTTGGCTTTCTGCTCAACTTTTTTCTCTACGGAGCGACGCACGGCGTTGCCGAGATTACCAATCTGTGCTTGGGCACCAAAGAACAGCGCCATAGCAAAAAATAAGACTGTGAACTTTTTCATGGTATGTCGTTTTTTAATGTTTAGTCGTCATTCTGCACGAAAACTTGCAAGGTCGGCCTCGGTGAAGTGCATGATGTAGTAGGCCTTGGCACAGACATCCTCTTCGGTCATGCGGACATACACGTTGGCGCTCTTGCCGAACAGTTCGGGAGCACGGGTGGCGTCGTCCATGATGAGGAGGCTCATGATGATTTCGGCCGTCATGTCGTAGAGGCGGCGTGCCAGGAAGTCGTGCACGGCTTCGCTCTGCTGCTCCTTGACGTAGGCTACTGCCTTCTCGTAGAGGTCCACCAGCGGTGCTATGCGAGCCTTCAGGGGGCGCATCTCCTCGCTCACCTCGCTCTGCATCATGTCCTTGATGACCTGCAGGTAGGTGCCGTTGGTGACATAGCGTATGGCGGCCACCACCTGCAGCTGTGTGGTACCCTCGTAGATGCTGAAGATGCGGGCGTCGCGGTATAGGCGCTGGCTCTTGTATTCCATGATGAAGCCGCTTCCGCCGTGGATGCTGATGGCGTCGTAGGCGTTCTGGCTTGCGTACTCCGAGTTCATGCCCTTGGCCAGCGGCGTGAAGGCGTCGGCCAGCTTGCTGTACTGCTTCATCTCGGCGCGCTCTTCGGGTTCAAGCTTGCGACCGCGCTGGATGTCCTCGAGGCTCTTGTAGAGGTCAACGTAGCGGGCGGTCTGGTAGAGCAGCGAGCGGCCTGCGTCGAGCTTGGCTTTCATGCGGCTGAGCATGTCGTAGACGGCGGGGAAGTTGATAATCTTCTCGCCGAACTGGGCACGTTCGCGGGCGTAGGCGAGGCCTTCGTTGTAGGCTTCCTGCTCCACGCCGACGCTCTGGGCGGCGATGCCGAGGCGGGCACCGTTCATCAGGGCCATGACGTATTTGATAAGGCCCAGCTTGCGGTCGCCGCAGAGTTCGGCCTTGGCGTTCTTGTAGGTGAGCTCGCAGGTGGGGCTGCCGTGTATGCCGAGCTTATGCTCTATGTGGCGCACGTCGACGCCGCCGTTGCGCTTGTCGTAGATGAACATCGACAGGCCGC
>JAFXUY010000134.1 GCA_017524785.1 Bacteroidales bacterium
CCCAACAGCGTCGCCCAGCCGGCGGAGTCGGTGGTTTGCAGCAGGGTAACGTCGACGCTGACGGTGTCGTTGACCTGGAAGCCGCGGATGAAGGTGGCGTCGACGCCGGGGGTGTCCATATAGGCGCGGTAGAGCTCGCTGCATTCCTCGGGCGGCAGGCTGCGGGGCCATAGGCGCAGGACCAATGTGCCGCCAAGGACGGCGACGGCGGCAAGGGTGAGGAGTAGGGCGGTTCGTTTCATGGCTAGGGGTGTCAGGCTACGTTGGCAAGGATGTTGTAGGTGGTTTGCAGGGCCGCCATGCGGTCGGCGCCTGCCGAGAGGGTGCGGCCGTTGTAGGCCGGGGTGAGGGTTATGATCACTATGGCTGCCACGGCAATGGCTGCCACGAAGCGCGCGGCGAGCTGGCGCGAGGCCGTGGGCTTGACGGCGTGGAGGGCCGTCAGCAGGCTGTAGGCAAAGGCGTAGAGCAACATAAGACCGGCGACGGCGTGCGGCACGAGGTCGAGCCTGTCGGCGACATAGTCTGCCGGCAGGCAGAGCAGCCATACGAGGGCCAGGAGGCACAGGGCGGCGACGGCCACGGCCGTGGCCGTCTGCCGCCGCAAGGCCGAGGTGTCTACGAAGTGCAGCTCCACGGGGGGCAGCCCTTCGCAGGCTTTGTCGAGCTTGGCACTGAAGGCCTGCCAGGCGTCGCGCAGCTCGTCGAGGTCGTAGGTTCTTTTATCGTTCATCTTCGTGCATTTTTTTGAGTTTCTTCTTCAGTCGGTTGATTTTGTGGTTGACAGACATCTCGGAGGTGTGGTAGATGGCGGCGATTTCCTTCTGCGGCACGCGGTCGATGTAGAGGAAAAGCAGGGTCTTGTCGTCGTTGTCGAGCCGGTCGATGAGGCTGTAGAGGATGGCTAGCATCTCGTCCTCGCCGTCGTCGATGAG
Organism: Bacteroidales bacterium; assembly: GCA_017524785.1. GTDB lineage: Bacteria > Bacteroidota > Bacteroidia > Bacteroidales > P3 > Colimorpha. Next base: position 936 of record JAFXUY010000134.1, read on the forward strand.
CGAGGCCAGCGTTGCGTAGTCGAGGTCGACATAGCGAGGCTTGTTGCGTCGCGAGCGATGGTGCATGCGAGCCACGCGGATGGCCACGCTGTAGACCCAGTTGTGGGCCGAGTCGCGCCGGCGCAGATTGGGGAAGGCACGCCAGAGGTTGTAGACGATGTCCTGGAAGAGGTCGTTGACGTTGTCGGGCTGACGGTCGGTGTAGATAAGGCACAGTCGTATGATGGAGCCCCGGCAGCGGGTGACGAGTTCCATGAATTCGTTCTGCAGTTGTTCGTCGGTAGCCATACTTCGAGCAGTGCCTTTATAATACAGTTGCAAAAATAGTGAAAAACTGCCACAGGGCATGTAAATTTTTTTTATTTTTTAGAAAAATTTGGATTTCCGTTTTTTATTTTGTACCTTTGCAATCGCAATAGTATATTGGGTATGGTATACCATAAAAGGATGATGGCAATGGGCAAGAGCCTGTCTTACAGCGCAGTGGCGACAATGCGCGAGGTTGCTGCGAGGCTGCGTGTGTGCTGTTTCGGGGCGCTGTTTTTTGTTTTTTTGCTTCAAGGCGGCATGGCCAGTGCCCAGGGGGTGGACGATGTGCCGTTGCTGGGCGACGCCATAGGCAGGGTGAAGAGCCATATCTATGCCGACCCGCTGTCGGTGAGCGGACAGCTTGGAAGCACGCTTACGGCCTCGTGGAACAACACCGACCTGCACCACACGGCCCCCTTCTCGCTCACGGCCTACGGCAATTTCAACATCAACATCTACGGTTTCAGTATACCTATCAATATAAACTTCCTCGACGTCAGTGCCACGACGTTCACCTTCCCGCGGCCCACGTTCACCATCAACACCACGCCGACGTGGAAGCGCTGGACGCTGCACCTGGGCACGAGCCACATGAATTTCTCGAACTATACCTACAACGGCTTGTCGTTCACCGGAGCGGGACTGGAATACCGCGGCGAGGTGGTGAGGGCTGCCGCCTTCTACGGCCGCTTCATCAAGAGCACCACCTTCCGCACCGAGCTTGAGCACCGCTCGGCGATACAATACCTTGCCGACTCGCTGCTGGGCCTGAACAATGTGGCCTACACCACGCAGCCGCAGTACACGCGCAGGGCATGGGGAGCCATGCTGAGCATCGGCAAGGGGCGGTCGAACATAGGCTTCAGTGTGATGCGTGCCGCCGACGACACCGCGAGTCTGCCGGAGGAGTGGTACAACTATGAGCTTGCCGCCGGCGAGCAGGGCGACACCACGCTGGTGGCGCGCGACTCGGTGGTGCTGGGCAAAGAGAACTTCTGCGTGGGCATGCAGGCCAACCTGGCCATAGGCACGTGGCTGCTGCTGAACGCCAACCTGGGAGCGAGCGTATACACGCCCGACGTGTCGGCACGCGCGCTGGACTACAGCAGCGCCGTGGAGGGCAACGCCATGTTGACCCGTGCCAAGCAGATAATAGACAAGACGGGCCTGATAACCTTCCGCACGGGCACCGAGGTGCGCCTGGCGGGCGACGCCATGCTGCACCTGCAGTTGAAAACAGTGAGCGCCACGGTGACCTACCGCTTTGTGCAGCCCGACTACACCTCGCTGGGTGCCAACGGCTTCAACCAGAACGCGCAGACCCTTGGCGGCAACTTCGCCCTGCCGATGTTCAAGAACAAGTCGAACCTGAGCCTCACGGGCTACCTGCAGCGCGACAACCTCGACGCGCGGCAGATATACACCAACCAGGTGGCCACCTACTCGGCCATGTGGAACGGCGTGGTGGGCGACAACCTCTCGTTGAGCTTGAGCTACAACGGCGTGAAGCAGAACCAGCTTGACGGCACGATGCATGCCAACGACACCACGCGCCTGGACCAGATAACGCACACGCTGCTGTTCTCGCCGTCGTACAGCATCCGCGGCACCTATGACCACAGCATAAGCCTGAACGCCAACTTCCTTCAGAACAGCAACCTGAACAAGCTGATGCCCGGCACGGCCTTCGACGTGACCACCATAAGCGGTGGTGTGGGCTACGACATACTTTTCACCGAGAAGCATCTGTCGCTGAACGTGGGCTACGACTATTCGCAGTCGCGCTCGTCGGCCAACAACTACAACTCGCACGCCTTGAACGCCGGCACCAACTACAATATTATCGAAAGTGAGGATATGCGCCTCACGGGCAACGCCTCGGTGTCGGTGTCGTACAACAAGCACCTGGCGGCAGCCACCGCCATGAGCAAGGCCGAGCGGATGGCTGCGGGCTACAGGGCCGCCTTTGTGAAGAGTGCGGCCACGAGCTACAACACCAACGATGTGTCGGTGGCGGCGCGCATAGGCGGTTCGTTCAACTACAAATCACACAACGCGACGCTCTTCTTCTCGATAAGCAACTACAGCGACAACATAATAATCGGCCAGCACATTGCCACCAGTGTCGATGTGCGGTTGAGCGTGTCGTACAACTACAGCTTCGCCTCGCGCATCATCAAGGCCCGCGAGCGTGGCAAGAAAGGCAAAGAGGCAGAATCGGCACCTGACCTCCATTGACAGACAGAGATAAAAATAGATATAGATAATAAAAAAACTATAATAATATATGAAACACACGGTACGCACTTTGTTATGCACTGTTCTGCTGCTCGCCGCATCGTTGTCGGCCACGGCGCAGAGTGTGCAGGTGATGATTTCGCAGAAGGTGGCGTCGCTGCCGTCGACGGCTACGAGCTATATCGACGACCCCTTCCGCTACTTCAACGTGCAGATGGTGGTTACGGGCGCCGGCGGTTCGGGAGTCGACGTGTTCTTCGACCTCTCGTTCAGCATAACCAACCTCTCGGCGACGCCCTTCATCTATACCCGCGAGAACAGCTTCCCGTCGGCGCCGCTGCACCTGAACGACGGTGTCAACCTGCTGACCAAAGAGCAGCTGATAAACCAGCTGAGCGGACGCACGACGACGCAGATAGACGCCAGCAACCCCCTGCTGGCGCAGCAGCTGCCCGAGGGACAGTACCAGCTGTGCATCACCCCGTGGCGTTGGAGCGAGCGTACCAGCCCCAACCGCACGCCGATGACATTGGGCAACAACTGCTACACGTTCAATATATGCTATACCGGGTCGGCCCCCGAGTTTGTGTCGCCCATAGCCGGCGCGCAGCTGGGCCTCAACGGCTTCTACGAACTGACGCCTGCCAAGAAGCTCACCTTCCGCTGGACTTCCGTAATATCCAACTGTGCCGGCAAGAACACCAAGTTCAACTACAGGCTCAAGGTGGTCAAGGTGCTTCCGGGGCAGAACTATCAGGATGCCATCGACTTTAACCCGCCGGTGATTGCGACGGAGGTGAAGAACACCTTTGTGGTGATAGACACGATGAACGACTGCAAGGTGAACCTTGAGCGTGGCGCATTGTATGTGGCGCAGGTCGAGGCCGTGCAGGCGCAGGTGGGCATCTCGCTGGAGCAGATGACCCTCTCGAACGACGGCAAGAGCCAGCTCTCCACATTCTACTGGGGCAAGGCGCCCAACGACGCGAATGGCGATGGCGGCGGTGGCAATGGCGGCAACGAGGGCGGCGACGGCCACACCACTTGGCAGGTGAAGACCACCGTGGTGAACGACGCCGAGGATATAATGGCCCAGACACGCGAGGGCTATGTGCTCGACTTCGGCATAGACAGTGCCGCCTATAACCGCTTGATTGCCGCCTTCCCAGGCGAGGCCGGACAGCTGCCCGCACCGAAGAAGGGATACAAGACCAAGGGTGGCATGTACATGGTGCCCGACACCGCCAGCACTGAAATCTCTTTTATGCCCATGCGTCACGACTCGCTGCAGTCGGTCGACCGCTGGATAAAGCTCTACGAGTATGTGGGCAACATGGAGAACACCCTTGCTCGCCAGCCCATCGAGAGCGATGGTTTCTACTTCAGCGGCGATGCCATGAAAACCTCTAACCATATGGCGCAGAAGTTCGATATAAAGAACTGGAAGAAGAAACTGCAGTGTGGTGGTAAATACTACCTCGAGGTTGTCCAGTCGGCCTACTTCCACACCCACACCTACACCATCAACGACACAACATTCTATGTCGACAAGATTAAGGCCGAGACGGTGCGCGACACGGTGCGGGTGGCCATGGAGAGCCAGTTAAAGACTTACACCAGCGGCATCCTCTTCCAGTGGGGTGTCGACAGCTCGCTCTTCGAGCAGGTGACCACGGCGCAGATACGCTATCCTGTAGACCTCACCAAGGCCGACATCACCGACACGCACACCTACAACAACCTGCCAGAGAGCATCCCCATAGCGGTGAAGACCGAGGAGTTCAACGTGACGTGGAAGCCTGCTTCGGGCATTCTCTACGGTGACACGGCAGTCTATTATATTGTGGTCAAGGAGCTCAAAGACAAGCAGACCCTTGCCAACGCATGGAAGAAGAACGACACCTTGATGGCCGACACGGTGAAGCACCAGAGCTTTCTCACGACCGAAGACACTGCTTTCTACAACAAGCTGGTGAAGGGAAAGAGGTATATCATGGAGGTGACCACCACCATTCAGAACAAGACCAAAGCCGACTACCACTTCGTGAATGGCAACAAGTCGCTCAAGGCCGTGTTCGAGATTGACGACCCATATACCCTCAAGGACGAGTTGACCACCAGCGTCACATGCTTTGCCAAAGACACGGTGGGTCTTGACAAGAATAATTTTCTCAAAATACATCCCGACACCATAGCCCGTCGGCTGTACCCCATTCATCTGGGCAAGTTCAAGCTCTTCTTCCAGAAGGCCAAGCTCGACGAGAAGGCCGGCACCTACAGCGGCGAGGGCTATATTATGTGGAACCCCTTGATGGTTGGTCAGTTCGGCGTCAAGGTCACCTTCAAGGATATCAAGATTAACAAGGACACCATCGCGGTGGCGGGCTATGCCAAGTCGATGAACGACGACTCGCTGGGCTACATCAAGCTCGGTGTTGCCAACGACACCAGCACCAAGTGCGGCGATTTCGACATGTACTCCGACAAGGCCGTTTCTGCCATGAATGCCATCGCCAACGAGATGGGCGAGGATGGCAAGGAGGTGAAGAAATGGTACGACCGCGTGAACAAGAGCGCCAATATCATCGGCAGCCTTGTACACAGCGACAAGACGGGCCAGAACTTCGGCGTCTATCCCACGCCCCTCAAGTTAGGAGGCGACATGCTGGGCACCAACAGCGACAACTTGACGCTGCAGGTGAACAACATGTACTTCTCGCCGACAACGGCAATTATGAGCATCGTCGGCATCTGGTCGGCACCGGCTGACCACGTCTATGTGCCGCTGGTTGTCACCAATGTCTGTACCGAGCCCGACGTGCTCATCAGCAACGAGGTCGAGGAAGTGAATATTGTGTTGCCTCGCAACTACGACATCGAGCTCTCTAACGGCCATATCTTCCGTTTCAAGGCCCCCGCCGACTTCGCCAAGCTCGAAGACGGCTGCTTCGTGAAATTCAACCGCAAGGAAAAATACCAGGGCTTCAATGTCGAAGTGGAGTATGAGTTCGGCAAGCCAAACGACCCCAACAACAAGCTCGTTCCCATCGACAATAACGGTAAAATCAAGCCCGGTCAGCCTGTCTGCGGCAGCTTCGCTACCACCATCGTCAACTGGAAGGAGTTCGTGGTAAGGTTCACGATGGACGGCTTCTCGGTGGTTGGCATGGAGGACTACAGCTTCGTGCCCGGCGGCAAGGGCTTCATCTACGACCACTCGGAGTCGTATACACCTCCGCAGATCAGATTCCCCGAAGGCTACAAATACAAGGGGATGACCGTCGACGAATGGATGAAGAAGAACCTCAAGCGCGACGACAAGGCCTACGAGGCTTGGCTCAAGGCCAATGTGCAGCCCGCTGGCAAGCGCGCCAAAATGCTCCGCGAATACCAGGAATGGTTCGAGAACAACAAGAACCAGGAGGAGAAAAAGGGCAACCCCGGCGAGTGGCAAGGTTTCTATATCGACAAGTTCTCGGTGTTCCTGCCGCCGTCAATCAGCAATGCCTTCAGCGATAAGGATACTGCCACGCACAAGCTCGACACCGTCAAGTATGTGCGCTATAGCGGCTCCAATAACGAGGAGGTGGCCGACACTGTATACTTTACCACTACCGACTACCGCATGCACTTCACGGCCGAACGCATGTTGTTCGAAGAGGACAACGGTATATCCCTCTCCATCAACGCCGTCAATCTCTTCGACGCCGAGACAAAGAAGGGTGGGGGATGGGCCTTCAGCCTTGACACCATAGGTCTGGTGGTGCTGAAGAACCATTTCAAGGATGCCCGCATTTGCGGCACCATGGGCGTGCCCTTCTTCAAGGAAAGAATGAAATACAAATGCGCCGTTGGACAGAAAGACCTTGTGTTCAGCATCACACCTACCAAGGACGAACTAACCTTGGATGCTTTTTGTTTCAAGATGAAATTCGCCCCATCGTCGCATTTCAATATCACGCACCGCTTCAAACCCGACGACGGCAACCCTGCCACATTGTTCGACCTCACCCTCAACGGAACCCTTAACTTCGACTATGGCGAGGATAGCAAGGTTACCCTCTCGGGCATCAAGTTCGAGAACTTGTGGCTTCGCAACTATGCCGACGATGCCACCCGTGGCTATTTCGCCCAGGAAGCGGTTGATAAGTACAATGGTGAACATCAGGGGAAAGACCCCGAGAATATGAGCGCTGAACAAAGCGAGCTCACCAAGAAGTGGCTCGCCGAGCAGGAGAAACTGGCCAAGGGCGCTGCCAAGGGCAAGATTATAACCATTGGTGGTACTTACCTCAATCTCGGTGTGTGGAGCAAAGCTAGTCCGCAGAAAGGTATAGGCAACTATTCTAACCAGGCAGAATACGATGCTTGGTTGGTAGACCAGCAGAAATACACCGACCGCCTTGTTGATTATCCCGACGGAGGAAAAGACGGCAAAGGCAAGGACGGTGGTAAAGATGGCAAAGGTAAGGATGGTGGAAAAGACGGCAAGGGAGACAAGGATGGCAAGGGCGATAATGCCGAGGACGATGGCAGCAAGAACGGCACGATGGGTCCCTTTAGCTTCAACTTGTCCACCTTCGAAGTCTTTTTCGCCGACGCTACGGGCGACGCAAAGAAGGACGCCCTTGATTTCCGTAAGTTCGGCATCAACTTCGCCGGCAAGGTTGCTATCGATTTAGGTTCTAAAAACAGCGTAGGCGCTACCGGAGGTTTCCAGATATGGACCAACGCCATGTATGACGAAGAGGGCGATTCGCTGGCCTTCGACTCGACGTATGCCAAGCTTGACTCGATAGAGTTTGAATGTGATCTGTACGGCTTCGGGGTCGATGCGAAACTGTCCTATAAAGAAGACGATTCCATCTACGGCAACGGATGGATGGGTTACCTGAAGCTAAAAGTCTTCGATAAGGTCGAGGTGGCTGCAGCCTGCGGCTTTGGCAAGACCCGTGAGCTTGACCCCACCAAGCTGGCAAAGCCAGACGTGTTCGACACGGTGTACAGCTGGTGGTTCTTCGAAGGAGCTGCCATACTAGGCGAGGGTATACCTCTGGGCCCTGTCAACCTGAAAGGTTTCGGTGGTGGTTTTGCCTGGAATATGTCGCTGACCAAGAGTTGCTCCAACACTAGTCCGAGCGATATGCGTAATGCCGGCAAGGGCAAGAGTCTGACCGACGGCATGGTGGCCTCGACGGGATTGGAGTTTGTGCCAGGACAAGACAGTTGGGTGGCAAAGGCGGGCATTGCTATGTGTGTGGGTGACGAGACGGCGTGTGACATGAGTGGCATACTGACCCTGCGTATTGCCAACGGCCACTTCAGCGGTATAAGCATGATGGTAAATGCCAAGATAATGGCGCACTATGACAAGAAAGCCGACTCGACCGATTTGGCTATAGTGAATGTGGCAGTGTTTATGGACTACACCGACGAGCCAGACGAGTGGGGCCAGTTCTCCTTCTCGGCAGCTGTCGAGGGAGGTCTGAACCTGAAGAACTTCCTTGAATCTAACGAGACCACTACGGCATCGATCAAGAACGCCATCAAGACCAAGACCGAGGGCAAGGGCAGCGAGGGCCTTTCGAAGCTGGCGAACTTCATTTCGCCTTCTTCGGCAGGCCAAAAAGTGCAGCAGGAAAAGAGTGCCAAAGACAAGAAGGACGAGGCTGCTATAAAGCACGCTATTGACTCCATATACACCGCGCAAAGCGAGAACCTCGGTGGTTCGCTGACGATGAATGTGCCGATAGAGTTGTATGTAAAAGCCTATAAGGGTGACAAGAAGAGCCCTGTGACGAATGAAGAGAGCGAATGGTATTTCGCCCTTGGTATGCCCAAAGAAGGCAAGCGTATCTCGTTTGGCCTCGATGCCGACTTGATAGTGGCGAAGGCCAAGGTGCTCTTCGAAATGTACTTTATGTTCGGCAACTACTTCCCCGACAGCGTGAGTATCCCGGCTTTACCTAAGGAGGTGCGTGACTTCCTGGGAAGCGACTACAATCCTGGCAAGGGCCGCCAGTTCACGAGTTTCGGTCAGGGTGGTGGCGTCACCTTCGGCGCGGCATTGGCCGCGAACCTGAAGATAAACATGGTACTGTATGTCGACGTGAGCGCCTATCTGGGCTTCGACGTCGCTCTGCAGAAGACTAAAGGCAAGCAGTGCAATGGTCATGTGATGGGCAAGAACGGCTACTATGCACAAGGCCAGGTCTACGCTATGCTGAAAGGCGATGTGGGTATTGGACTTGACCTGGGTTTCTGGGAAGGCCATGTGAGCTTAGCCAAGGCGGGTCTCGGAGCCGTGTTGCAGGGCGGTGGTCCTAACCCCTCGTGGGCTTATGGCCTCATCAAGTTCGAGGCCGAGCTGCTGGGTGGTCTGTGCAAGATAAGCACCAACTTCGACTTCAAACTGGGCAACGTATGTATTGATGGTGCCGGCGACCCGATGGCCAATGTGAAGCTGTTCCAGGATGTGTCGCCCGGCTACAACCAGAATACCTATGCCGACAAGGACAATGTGGTTTCGCCGCTTGTGAGAGGCGTAGTGGTTAGCAATATGCCGTGGAATGAGGAGTTGACCCTCAGCGTGCCGCGCACCAACGGCCTGGATGTCGACGAACGCAAGTTCAAGTTCATCATGATAACGCCGAGCAGGAATGCCTACAACACGCAGAACTACCAGCGCCGTGAGGTTGATGTTACATCTCCTACAGCGGCCAGCTTCACACGCTCGAACTTTGGTGACAAAGAGTTGCTGAAGATGTCGCAGTCATTGGATGACCCCAACACCTATTACTTTGAGAACAGAAATGGTTACTTCACCCCCGGTTCGACATACCAGGTCTATCTGTGGGCAATTGCCATGGAATACCGTAAATATGCCAAGGGTGCCACGTATACCTTCAAGGCTAAAGGTACCAACAAGAATGACGACTATGTGATTGACCTTAGCAGTACCGACTTGCACAGCGACAAAACCTATACGAACTCAATGAGGTGGCGTGACCCGCTGTATGAACACGACGGCAAGAAGAAAGTGAAGCAGTATATCGCCGACACTTTGTTCTTCTTCAACACAGGTGGCCTGCCAAACACACTCAACGACCAAGTGCTCTTCACTTGGCCCTACAACGGCGACCCGATGGTGCCATACGACTGCTTCCCCAAGGAGGGTACCTCTCCCTTCATTACCATAGCCATGAAAGTTGACCGTAACGATATCTTTGACGAGAACAAGTTGGCCAAGCGCGGCAAGAAATTGAAGGTCTATATGTTGAAGAAGGGTCAGAACGGAAATGTTGTCAAGGAGTGCACCTACAGCTATCTGCGCAATGGTATTCAGGGTAATGGAGTGCCTACACTGAAGGTGTTGATACCGTCGGCCTTCCGCGGCGACAAGGCGCGCGAGCAGGCCTTTGCCTTGCAGGTGATGACCATCAGCGACGAGGACTACAACAACGCCATCAAGCAGATGGCCAAGAAAGCGCAACAGGCCGCCGCGAAGACCAAGGTGACCTATGAGCAGCACAACGGCCGCGACGTGAAGAACATGAAGAGCGGTACCAACGACAGAGACCTGAAGCAGATACAGCAGCAAACCCTCAAGGATGCCTACCAAGGCATGAAAGCCGACACGCTGCTCAACGTGAAGAAGACCGAGCTCAGTGAATACGACATCATGGACCGCAGTGGCGTGAAGGTTTACTCGCTCTACTACCATGTGACCGAATACGCCGACTACTCGGAACTCATTTCTGACGGCAACAAGCCGTATACAAAGACCATAAAACAGTACAAGAACGGCTACACATATACTAGCGACTGCATTAAGACGCCTGGCCCGGGCCGCTCGAACGCTGCCTATCTCTTCGAGCCTTGGAAACCCAACAACTCGAAGCTCTATGCCACTGACGTCACACTGCCTGCAATATGTCACTTGGTTATCGACCAAAAAGCCACATCGGACGCTGGCAACGTTATGATGATTGAACATCGCAGGCTCACTATGCGGCTTATCAAGCTCCACAACGATCTTAAGAAATTGACTTACGTTCAGAAAATGCCCAACTGGTACTCTGTGAAAGATTATCCGTTGTACATATATGAGGATTGGTATAACTTTGGGAAATGGGGCAGCTACAACTGGAGTGGAGTGAAAGCCTCTATCAACCAGGGTCTTGTGAAGAGTAGCAACGATGCGAAGATGGATGCCATTCCGTACCGTTTGAATGTCGACAAATGGGATCCTACGACCAACACCACCCTCCGCACCAACGCAGTGACCACGGGCTTCGACTACCTGAAGTACAAGTCCTATTCCGGCGGTGACACGATATATGGCTACCCTGCAGTGGTGTCGGTGAAGCTGACCAACGCCAGGTCGCTGGTCGACTCGGCTGCCTTCTTTGGTACGAGATACCAAGCCAGCTACACCTCCAGGAAGAATCTGGGCGTCTGCTGTCTCTGGATGTGCCGTCCGAGCAACGACTACAACTATGTCGACTATGCCACTTCCGCCATCGTCAAGGATGTATGGTACATGAGACGCTTCTTCAAGGACGTCTACGACTACTCCATTTCCATCATGGGAATGACCATGAAGGAGCGTGCCGACAACCTGAAGAACTTCTACTCGAGTGGCAAGACCTACACCAAGCACAACTTCGGACACAACTTCCCCTACACCATCCCCGAGGTGAGCATATACTCGGCCTACTACCTGGCCTTCAACTGGAACTACAATGCTTATTGGAAGGAGACTTACTCCAAATATAATCCCATCACTATGACCTCGAGAGGCCTGTCGTCGGAAGGCGAGAAGGTGGCATTATGGTACAAGGATTTCATCTATTTCGACAAGTTCCCGGTGGTGTGTGAAGGCAAATACGGAATGCTATACACAAGGACTATCACGGCTCAGTCGCAAGGCTCCGGCACATACAACATTGCCTCATACTATGGCCACCTGATGAACAGTGTTGCATGGTACAGTAAGGGCTTCAGCGGCAAGGGCTATGTGGCATGGACGGCGCCGCAGAGAGCCAAGTGGATACTGAATATTTACTATGCGCAGATTGACGGTACCAACAATGGCAAGACCATGCTCGTCGAGATGATAAATAAGACCAAGGAGTTCACAGGCAAGACAACGCCGGTAATCCTGGCCAACAAGAAGCTCAATAGTAATATCGAGGACTATTACACTTATCCTGCACATGCCATGACGAATATCACTGCTGTTGCCCACTACCTCCAAGCAGCAAACAAATTCTCGAAGGCCAAAGCTGAGGAGTGGCGCAACGATCACAAATCCGAAAAGAAGAAGAACACCCTTGTGACAACCGACTACAGAAGTAAATAAAAAAGTATTATTTATAAGAGTCATGAAACCGATAAAGATATTACTGGCTATAGCCTTATTGTCAATCCTCAATTGTCAATTCTCAGTCGTCCAAGCCCAGGTTGTTAAGACCCAGAGCGAGGCCGAGGCCGAGGACACCACGGCTATACAACTTACAGATGACACCTTGGCCGAACCCAACACCACCTATGGCTACACTATCCGTGCCAGGGCCTACGGCGACAGCATCGTGCTGCGCTGGGCTGTCGACAACTCGGCGGCGTGGCTCACCGCCAACCACTACGGCTGGCGTGTGTTCCGTTCGGGTGGCGACAGCGACGGTTTCGCCGAGGTCAGCGACTCGCTGCACCCCATCAAGCCCATGACGCTCGACGAGATGAAGAGCACCTTTTCCAAGGAAAACAAAATGGCCGGCCTCGCGGCGCAGGCCCTCTACGGTCGCAACTTCAACCCCGACAAGGTGTCCGTCAGCAACGCCACCAGCGAGCAGGGTATGACTAACGCCATCTTCCGCCAGTACCAGGAGCAGACGCAGCGCCAGATATTCGCCTATATGGCTGCCGAGACCGACCCGATGATTGCCCAGGCCCTCGGTATGCGTTTCGTTGACCGCACGGTCAAGAAGGGCGAATACTACACTTACTACCTGCAACCTGTCTACGAGTCTGAACTCTATGTCATAGGCCTCAGCACCGTGTCGCTCGAGAATGTCAAGTACGAACGTGGCATCACCGAGCAGATGCCCGAGGTCGACGTGGTGCAGGTACAGGCACGCGAGTGCGTGGTGCGCTGGGAGAAGAACGAACTTAGCGGCTACTATGTCGAGCGCAGTTTTGACGGCGGCCGTCATTGGACCGACGTCAGCCGCGGAGTGCCGTCGTGGCCCATGCCGCCGACGGACGAGATAGCCCGCGTCTATGGCGACAGCATTGCCGCCTGGATGAACACCTACGTGCTTTTCTTCGACACGCTGCCCATGAACGTCACCGCCACCTACCGTGTGCGGGGTTTCGACGCCTTTGGTGAGAAGACCTCATGGCAGGAGAGCGAGGAGTTCCGCCTGCAGGATGTGACGCCTCCCGCACCGCCGGCCTTCACCTACATCGAGCCTATCGACAACAAATACTGCATCATCAAATGGGACACCCAGGCCTACGACGCTGACCTCAAGGGCTTCTTCCTGGTCTTTAGCGAGAGCCTTGCCGGGCCCTGGGATGTGGCTTCGCCGGTATTCGGCAAGGATCAGCGCGAGTATGTCGACAGTCTGGCAGGCCAGCGCGGTCGCGGCTACTACCGCATTTTCGCTGTCGACACCGCCGGCAACACCTCCTACTCGGTGGCCGCCATCAACCATATCGAGGACATACTGCCCCCCATGAAGCCCACAGGCCTCACCGCCGTGGCCGATACCAACGGCTATGTCTATCTGTCGTGGAACAAGTCGAATGAGCGCGACCTGCAGGGTTATAAGCTGCTCTTCGCCAATGACCCGCGCCACGAATTCATTCCCGTATTCAGCGTCTACACCCGCGACGACTACTATGTCGACACCATCGACATCAAGTCGCTCACGCGCTATGGCTACTACACCCTCGTGGCTGTCGACAGGAACAACAACATCTCCGAACCATCCGACACCATAGCCGTGCAGCTGCCCGACATAGTTCCGCCCACAGGGTGCGTCCTTGAGCACTTCGTCGAGCATCAGGACTCGGTCGAAATATTCTGGTATCGCAGCTCGTCCGACGACGTGGAACGCTATCTGGTCTACCGTAAGCCTCGCGGCGCTGTGGCATGGGAGAACATAGCCACCCTGTCGCCCAATGTCAACCGTGGCTCCGATGTCATCCGCTTCGTCGACCGTCCCGCGCCGTCGGAGAAGATGTACACCTATGCCATCGAGACCCTCGATAGCGCCGGTCTTTCGTCCGGCAGAACGGCTGAATTCTCCGTACGTGTGTCGGGCTCCAGCCTCATACCCCTCGACATCGAACTCAAGGCCTCGCAGGTGAAGAAATCGACGCATGTGGAGCTTGAATGGAACTTCAAGTACGACGGCAAGCGCGAGCCGCGCGGCCTCATCTACCGCTCGGTCGAGACAGGTCCCTTCGAGGTCATTACCGACTTCGACGACCGGTCGAACACCTATGTCGACCGTTCACTACCCGCAGGTGCCAAGGCCAGCTACTACATCGTCGTTGAGTTCGGCAACGGCAAGTACTCGCAGCCCTCTAAGATTGTCACCGTCAAGGCTGGCAAAAGCAAATAATAGTTGCTTTATTATTTATTTTTCGTATTTTTGCAATTTGCATTGCGAAGATAAATAATAATCAACTATGTATAGAACAAATACTTGCGGCGAGCTTCGCCTCGCCAACGTTGGACAGACCGTTACCCTGGCCGGATGGGTGCAGCGCTCGCGCGACCTCGGCGGCATGACCTTTATCGACCTGCGCGACCGCTATGGCATCACGCAGCTGGCGTTCAACATGGAGACCAACGCCCCCCTTTGCGAACAAGCCCGCAAGCTTGGCCGCGAATATGTCATCCAGGCAACCGGCAAGGTCATCGAACGCAGCTCGAAGAACAACAAGATACCTACCGGCGAGATTGAGATTGAAGTGTCGGAACTCACCATCCTCAACGAGGCCAAGGTGCCTCCCTTCACCATCGAGGACCAGAGCGACGGCGGCGACGATTTGCGGATGAAATACCGCTACCTCGACATCCGCCGCAACCCCGTGCGCAACAACCTTATCATGCGCCACCGCATGGCCATGCTGGTGCGCAACTACCTCTCCGACCGCGACTTTCTTGAAATAGAAACTCCTATGCTTATCAAGAGCACCCCCGAAGGCGCGCGCGACTTCGTGGTGCCCAGCCGCATGAATCCTGGCGAGTTCTACGCCCTGCCGCAGAGTCCACAGCAGTACAAGCAGCTGCTCATGGTGGCCGGCATGGACCGCTACTTCCAGATTGTGCGCTGCTTCCGCGACGAGGACCTCCGCGCCGACCGCCAGCCGGAGTTCACACAGATCGACTGCGAGATGAGCTTCGTCCACCAGGAGGATGTACTGAACATGTTCGAAGGCCTGGCCAAGCACCTCTTCAAAGA
>JAFXUY010000135.1 GCA_017524785.1 Bacteroidales bacterium
CAGACCGCCGGAGACCTTGTAGCTGTTCTTGTTGAACTTGCCGCCGGCGTGCAGCACCGTCATCACCACCTCGAGGGCCGAGCGGTGCTCCTTCTCGTGCATGTCCACGGGGATGCCGCGGCCGTTGTCCTCCACGGTGATACTGTTGTCGGGGTTGATGGCCACCTCGATTTTGTTGCAGTAGCCTGCCAGGGCCTCGTCGATGGAGTTGTCCACAACTTCATAGACAAGGTGATGCAGGCCGCGCTCGTTCACGTCGCCGATATACATTGCCGGGCGCACGCGCACGGCTTCCAGTCCTTCAAGTACGGTAATGTTACTTGCACTGTAGTCAATGTTTTGATTTTCTTCCATATATAGGTATTCTTGTTTTCCGATTAAAATGCAAAGATACAAAATAAAACAGAACGGGAATGTCTAAAAGTGCTAAAGTTATTAACAATTTGCGTGCGCGCGTGCGCGTATGTGGGCATGGTGAGTTTTATTTGGCTATATTTATAAAATGTTGTATCTTTGCAAGGTGAAGTATAGTGAGAGTGAATGACTAAAATATTATGAACATGAAGATTAGACGCAAATCGGCTTTGCCGGTAATATTGTTATTGTGTGTTTTCGCGCTGACTGGCTGCGACACATACTACTATGGCTTGAAGAAAACAAGTCACCGCACGAAGATGAACAGCGAAAAAACGATGATGGTGCATAGACAGACTGTGAACGGCACCCGCGAGAACGGACGTAGCCGCACTGCCAAGCCCGCCGCCATGTACAAGCAAACCAAGGTAATCCGATAGATAACTGTGCGCCGGCTTCTGACCATAGCATTTTTGATTATGTGCCTGGGCATGGCCGAGGCTCAGGAGTTCCGCTGCAACGTGCAGGTGAACTACCAGAAACTGCAGACTACCACCCAGGCCTATGAGTCGACCGACAAGAAGGTGTTCGAGAATATGAAGCAGGCCATCGAGGATTTCATCAACGGACGCCACTGGACCAACATATCCTTCGAGCAGCAGGAGCAGATAGACTGCTCGTTGTCCATAATCCTCAACACCCGCACTTCGGCCACAGACTTTGGCGGACAGTTGCAGATACAGATGCGCCGCCCGGTCTACAACTCGACCTACACCACCGGCCTGTTCAACTACATTGAGCAGGGTACGTTCAATTTTAGCTATAACGAGAGTCAGCCGCTCGACTTCGACTTGGGCAACTTCTACAGCGTGCTCTCGTCGACGTTGGGCTACTACTGTTACATCATGCTTGGTATTTACTTCGACAGCTATGCCCCCAATGGTGGCGACCAATTCTACCAGCTGGCACAGCAGGTGGTGCAGGCTGTCGACGACTCGAAGTTTGCAGGCTGGAATTCGAGCGGTGGCCGCAATCGCTACTGGTTCATGGAGAACCATACCAACAGCGCCTATGCCCAGCTACACGAAGCCTATTACAACTATCATCGCCTTGGCCTCGACATGATGACCAAAGACCAGCCCAAGGCGCGTCAGGCTATAATAGAGGCGCTGCGCAATCTGCAGGCCGTCAATAAGAAGAAAACCAACCTCATGTCGGTACAGCAGTTTATAGATGTCAAGATGCAAGAGATAGTATCCATTTTTACCCCAGCACCCCCGCAGGAACAAAAGCAGGTGTACGAGCTCATTAAAGACATCAGTCCTATCAATGTTGTGAAACTTAAAGATTTCAATATAAAATAAAACATAACATTATGACCCAAATACCTATAGCAAAAGAAACGATAGACCGCATTGCCGCGGCCAACAAAATCCAGAATCCCGGCAAGGCCAGCATCCGTGAGATGCGCAAGATGATTCAGGATGTTGAAGCCGAAACGGGCATCCGCTTCGTGAAGATGGAGATGGGCATCCCTGGCCTGCCCGCCCCCAAGGTTGGCGTCGAGGCCCAGATAGAGGCACTGCGCAACGGCGTGGCCAGCATCTATCCCGAAATTTACGGCACTGCCGATTTCAAGAAAGAGGCCGCCCGCTTCGTGAAGAACTTCCTCGATATCGACGTTACGCCCGACTGCTGCGTGCCCACTGTGGGCTCGATGCAGGCCGGCTTCGCCAGCTTTCTCACGCTGACCCGCTACGATGCCAAGAAGACCAAGGTACTCTTCATCGACCCGGGCTTCCCCGTGCAGAAGCAGCAGTGCCGCGTGCTCGGTATCCCCATGAAGGCTTTCGACGTGTACGAGTACCGTGGCGACAAGCTGCGCGACAAACTCGAAGAGGAGCTCAAAGACGGCGACGTGGCATGTCTCATCTACAGCAGCCCCAACAACCCCGCATGGTTCTGCTTCACCGAACACGAGCTGCAGATTATCGGCGAGATGGCCAACAAGTACGGCGTAGTCGTTATGGAAGACTCTGCTTACTTCCTCATGGACTTCCGCAAGGACTACAGCGTCCCTGGCAAGGCTCCCTTCCAGCCCACTGTGGCCAAGTATACCGACCGCTATGTCATCATGATTTCCGGCTCGAAGAGCTTCAGCTATGCCGGCGAGCGTATCGCCATGATGGTGGTCAGCCCCAAGCTGTTCAACATGGAGTGCCCTGACCTCTCG
>JAFXUY010000136.1 GCA_017524785.1 Bacteroidales bacterium
CAGGCCGCTGGGGGTGGTGGTGACTTCGGGGCGCAGCTTGTTGCGGTTGAGGAAGGCTTCGCCTTCGGTGCGGGCGGCTTTGCCGCGCTCGGCGGCTTCCTGCTGCTGGCGCTCTTCCAGATCGGCGAAATAGCGCTCCAGCACTTCGTGCACCTCTTCATTGCCCATCTTGGGTGCATTCTCCTGCAGCACGTCAGCGATGCCGGCGGCGAAATCTTCGATATTCAGGCTCTTCTGAAGGCCCATTCCAAACAGTTGATGGCCGATATTGTGGCCCAATGCATAGCTTAGTTTATCCATAATTGTTTTATTAACGAGTCATATATTTCTTTCGTATTTATTTCTTCTTGAACTTGGTGACCATGTCGATATCGTTAGGCTCCGGGTCGTCGGGTATATATGTCACCTTCAGGAAGGCGGTGTCTTTCAGGAAATCGATGCTCCCCACCTGCACCTTTACGATGTCGAGACCGGTGCGGGCCTTGAGGTCGGCCAGAAGCTCCTCGCGTCTCTCTGGACGTATAAGCTCAATCTTCTCGTAGGTGATAATCTTCTGTCCCTTGTGGTTGAACATTCCGACAGCCTCGAGCACCGCTATGATAAGGATGAAGAGCACATTGACAGCTATGAACGACACATAGCTTGTCGCCATGCCCGAACCGTTGATGATGCTTATGGCGATGAGTACGAAGAGATATGTCATCTCGCGTATTGGCAGCTGCTCGGTGCGGTAGCGTATCATGCTGAATATGCCGAACAATCCCAGCACAATCCCCACCTCCATCTTCATGGTCTGCAGCTGGTTCAGTATGAAGAATATGGCCGTCGAGAAAAGGAGATAGGTGAAGTAGTAGTCGCGACGGCGGCTCTTGCGGTAGTAGAAGAAGTGGGTGATGATCCAGCACACCAGCAGGTTGATGCCGAAGAGGATGAGCATCTTCCAAAGGCTAGGACCGTCGAACACTGGCAGTCCAAGAAAATCTATCGACTGTTCCTCGGCGTTGCCGAACTGTCCCGCTATCTCGGGGTCGAAATCTAACTGAAGGAGCTTCATGGTTTATTATTGTTTGATTGCTTTAATGCTTGATTGCTTGAGTGTTTTCTCGATGAAGAGCAGTTTGGGTTTGAAGCGGTTGCTCTTGGCGGCGGGGTCGGTGAGGGCGGTACCGATGCAGTATTTGCTCATGCGGCGCGGCAGCACATGCAGTTCGTGCAAGGCCCGCTTGATGTCGCTCGTCGGGGCGCCTGCCTCGTGCTTCACCTCGATGACCATCAATTGCGATATATCGGCGCTGTTGCCGGTGGCGCGATTGTGGAACATGATTCCGCGGTCGATGGTCACCCGCTCGCTCATGCCTTTGTCCACCAACGTTATGCGCTCGAAGCGGTTCTCCAGGCAGGGGTGCAGCGTGCCGACAGGGTAGGGGGTGTTCTCGTTGACGAACCTTGCCACCTCCGGCACCTCCAGACAGTTGTCGAACAGCGTGACGTCGATTGGAATCCTCACCTTGCGGGTCTTCTTCTTGTTGTCCTTGTTCTTTATTTCGAAGAAGGTGGTGTCGGTCGAGCGGTAGGTGCGTACACGCAGCTTCTGCCGGTTGAGCTTCTTGTTGTGGTGCATGGTGTACATCCGCAGGTCGTCGGTGTCGAAATAGAGCGTGCGGTAGGGTGCCAGAGGATTGCCATCTATTTGCTGCACGTAGTAGCCGTCGGCAATGCGCTCGAGCAACGCCTCCAGCATATCGGCCGACGCCATATACTTCTGGTCCACACGGTTCATCAGCCGCACGGCCTTCATGTCGTCAAGCCCTATAGGCTGCATCTCCATCAAAACCCCATCATTAACCATTACTTGTACGAATACTCGAAGGTCTTTGTGCTCTCCAGTTTGCCGTTGGGCTTGTAGTTGTACTGCGCCTTCTTGGTTCCGTCGGCGTTGTATTCAAACTTCTTTATGCGCGTCACGTGGTTCTTGTCGTCGTATTCAATCTGGCGCGAGCATTTGTTCGACGCCCCTTCGTATTCATACACCGTGCGATGCTTTTGGCCGTAGGAGGCATACTCTATTTCCTCAATCTTGCGGCCATGCTCGTCGTAGGTCACCATATTGTCGAGATAGGGGATTGAGGAGCCTGCTTTGACGTTCCATTCCTTGACGGTAAGGTTCTTCTTGCGCTCGCGTTTGCCGTTGTCGCCCTGTGCCATGGCGGTGCCTGCGACAAGGCCCAGCAAAAGGAGAAAGACTATATGCTTCTTCATGGGTGTTTAGTTTATTTCGGGTTTGTTTTACTCGCTCATCCGTTGTCTCAGGAAGAGAACAGCGTCGATGTTGCGAGGCACCTGTAGGTCGAGGGTGCCGCTCACTATGCCTATCACGTGGCCGTTCTTCACGGCGCCGAGGGTGTTGTAGGGCTTCATGCCGCAGAATGCTGCCGAGTCCTCGCGGCGCACTATGATATAGTCGGGGTCTTCCTTGACGAGGGCCTCGAGGCTGTAGCTCCAGCCGTCGATGTCCTCGGCAATGTTGCGACCTCCGGCCATGCGTATGATGTCGTTGATGAAGGTGTTGCCGCCGGCAGTGAAGTTGCCGCCCGGGCCGAAGCCGACGACGTAGTAGCAAGTTGAAAGTTGAGAGTTGAGAGTTGAAAGTGAAGTGTCGGTTAATAATCTTTCCACTTTCCATTTTAAACTTTCCACCAGGCTGTCGGCCTCGCGCTCTTTGCCCACCAGGCGGCCGATGGCTGTGATATTGTCATAGAGCGCTTCGAAGTGTGGCTTCTCGACAACGCAGACCATGGGCACACCCATCTGGTCCATCTGGTCGGTGACCTTCTTGCCCACCATCGAGCCGCTGATGACCAGGTCGGGGTTGAGCGAGAGTATCTTCTCGATGTTGAGGTTGCTGATGCCGCCGATGCTGGGGATGGCGGCAGCTTCGGGCGGATACTCGCAGAAGTCGGTGCGGCCCACCAGGATGTCCTCGGCTCCGAGGGCGTAGACAATCTCCGTGACGGCAGGGGAGAGGCTCACCACCCGTTGCGGCTGTGTGGGCACCACCACCGTGCGGCCGTAGTCGTCGGTGACAGTGTCGGTGCTTGATTGCTCGAGTGCTTGATTGCCCGAGTGGCCGCAGGAAGCAAGCAGAAGGACAACGCCTAGGAGTAAGATTCTATTTTTCAACTTTCAATTTTCAATTATCAATTTTCAATTTCTCACGCGTCTTCCATGCCGCCGCATACGGGCATCACATGGCTGGTGATGTAGGGGCACATGTCGCTGGCCAGGAACACGCATGCCTGCGCCACCTCGTCGGCGGTGCCGGGGCGTTTCATGGGGATGCGGCTGCACCATGTGGCCATCAGTTCCTTCGGCACCTCGGCGGTCATCTCGGTCTCGATGAAACCGGGGCACACCACGTTGACACGTATGTTGCGGGCGGCGAACTCCTTGGCGCAGCTTTTGCTGAAGCCTATGATGCCGGCCTTCGAGGCGGCGTAGTTGGCCTGGTTGTAGTTGCCCGCGATGCCCACCACCGAGCCGATGTTGACTATGGCGCCGTGTCCTTGGCGCCACATGGCGGGCTGTATGGCCTTGGTCATGCAGAAGACGCTCTTGAGGTTGGTGTGCATCACGCGGTCGAACTGCTCCTCTGTCATGCGTTTGACGGCGCTGTCGTCGGTGATGCCTGCGTTGTTGACGAGGATGTCCACTTTGCCGAAGTCGGCGAGGACCTCCTTGACGAAGGCCTGGGCGGAGTCGTAGTCGGCCACGTCGGTGGCGTAGCCTTTGGCTTTCACGCCGAGGGCGGAGAGCTCCTGCTCCACGGCTATCATCTTCTCGTTGCGTGTACGTCCGCAGAAAGCCACGTTGCAACCCTCCTTGGCGAACCGCACAGCTATTGCGTGGCCGATGCCGCGTGTGGCACCGGTGATAATGGCGGTTTTGTTTTCTAATATCATTTGTTGTGTTTTAGTAGTAAAGTAGTTAAGAAGTTAAGTAGTTAAGACGATAGCGCTTGTTGTGGCTGTTGCAGCGACAAGTACTATTGTCTTAACGACTTAACTACTGTCTTCTTAACTACTTATGAGTTTAGAGCAGCTTGGCCAGTTTGGCGGCGAGGTCACCCACGCGGGTGCTGTAGCCCTTCTCGTTGTCGTACCAGCTGACGATCTTCACGAAGTTGCCGTCCATGACCTGGGTCAGCAGGGCGTCGAAGATGCTGCTGTGGGTGTTGTCGATGATGTCGATGCTCACGATGGGCTCCTCGACATACTGCAGGACACCCTTCATCGGGCCTTCAGCGGCCTCCTTGATGGCGGCGTTGATTTCCTCCTTGGTGACGTTGCAGTTCAGTTCG
>JAFXUY010000137.1 GCA_017524785.1 Bacteroidales bacterium
GGACTTCGCGCAGATACAGATGAACTATGTCGATTGGCGCTATGCCCACGAGATTGAGGAGGAAAATGTCAATGCGGAGTACCTCTATGCCGAGTTGGATAAGCGAGAGATACCTATTGTGATAATGGAGCCTGTGCTGGGTGGCCGTCTGGCGACTCTCAACGAGCAGATTGCCCGTCAGCTCAAGGAGCGTGAGCCCGAGCGCAGCCTGGCGTCGTGGGCTTTCCGTTATCTGGGCATGTTCCCGCGCATCATGACTTCGCTCAGCGGCATGAGTGCCATGGAACATGTGGAGGACAATGTGCGCACACACTGCCCGATGATGCCGCTGGCCGCCGACGAGATGCGCCTGCTGGAGCGTGTGGCCGACGAGTTTGCCCACTATCCCGCCATTCCCTGCACCGCCTGCCAATATTGCATGCCGTGTCCTTACGGGCTGGATATTCCCGGCATCTTCGCCTTCTACAACAAGAGCCTCGCCGAGGGTAATATCGCCACCGAAGGCACCGTGGAGCAGAAGGAGTTCCGCCGGGCCCGCCGCGCGTTCCTCACCGCCTACGACAAGAGCATCGAGCGGCTGCGTCAGGCCGACCACTGCATAGGCTGCGGCGAGTGCCTCACGCACTGCCCGCAGAGTATCAAAATACCCGAGAAGATGCGCATGATAGAGGACTACACCAACACGCTGAAAGACTCGTTGGTATGAACCCTTTGAAAACTTTGAAAAACCGCATAATCCGCGGATACATCATCGGATTTATACTTACGCTCCTCTTAATAATAGTAGAAATACTATACCGACAACCGCTGGAAAGACTCGTTGGTAAGACGTTTTTGGAAATCCTCGTATGTATAATTTCGCTCATCGTAATAGTGCTATTTGGAGGTAGATCTGGAGGAGGTTTAATAGATGCATGGGAAGTAAAAAGGGAAAGCCTCAAAGGTGCCCATGTCTATAAAAACGGCAAGGAATTGAAAAAAGACGAAAAAGGAAATATTTTAAAATCAAAAAAATGAAACTGTTATTCTTAGGTACTTGGGAGATTATAATCATCGTTTTGGTAGTGCTGCTGCTATTCGGCGGCAAGAAGATACCCGAGCTGATGAAAGGCCTCGGCAAAGGTGTCAAGAGCTTCAAGGACGGCGTCAACGGTGTCGAAGACACTGACCGCGACCGAAATGGATCGAACGGTGTTGACGAAGAGAAAAACGACGAGAAGAAAAGCGAGTGACCTTCTGGGAGCATCTTGACGAACTGCGGCGGCGCATCTGGTATGTGCTGGTGGCTGCGGTTGTTGCCGCAGTGGCTTGTTTCTGCTTCAAGGAACAGCTCTTCGCCGTCGTGATGCACCCTAAGCCCGAAGGTATGCGGCTTATAAACGTAGAGCTCACGCAGCAGTTCCTCACCCACATGAAGGTGGCCCTATGGGCAGGTCTGTTGGTGGTGTCGCCCTACATCCTCTATCAGCTTTTCGCCTTCGTGGCGCCGGGTCTTTACCAGACCGAGCGACAGCTGGCGGTACGCGCAGTTGGTTGCGGCTACCTGCTCTTCCTGGCTGGTGTAGCTTTGAACTACTTCGTCATCTTCCCCTTCACGGTGCGTTTCCTCGGAGGCTACCAGGTGAGTGCCGAGGTGGCAAATACCATCACCCTGTCGAGCTATATCTCTGTGCTGGGGGTTATGAGCTTGGTGCTGGGAGTGGTCTTCGAACTGCCGGTGCTCTGCTGGCTGCTGGCCAAGATAGGGGTGCTCAAGGCCGACTTCATGAAGAAATACCGCCGCCATGCCATAGTGGTCATCGTCATTCTCGGCGCCATCATCACACCAACGGGTGACCCCTTCACGCTGGCGCTGGTTTCGGTGCCCATCTACCTGCTGTGGGAACTGAGCATATTAATCGTAAAACATACACAGAAATGAGACACAATTTTTGGTTATTGGTTATTGGTTATTGGTTGTTGAGTTCGTGTAATGCACCTAATGCACCCATCGACACCGCTACCGTCGAGGTGCCTTGTGCCGACGCTCTGATAGCCTACGCCGAGCAGTACCCCGAGGCCGAACCTACCGACCTCTACAAACTGGTGTTCCAAGACCTTTATGGTTCCGGCCACCTCATCATCGATTCGGCCAGTTGTGCCGGATATATCCAGAAGGAAATCGACGCCATGGCCGAGACAGCATTGTTCCCGCTATTCGAGTACACGCTGTGCGACAGTAATTTCGTGCGCGTCAACCTGAAGGCTGTCAAGGATGGTCGCCTTAGCGTGCGCGAGCTGACACGTGCCGTGCTATGCAGTGCCGAAGGCTTGCCGACTCCCAATCCCAAGTTCGTGCAGAGTCACAGCGCCGCCTTCAAAGCCGCCTACGACCCGCACTACCGCATAGTGCGGCGCGACATCTTCGAGAAAGAGATACTTCCGAAGTTGAAAGTTGAAAATTGAAAGTTGAAATTCATTGATAATTAAAAGATATTATATGAAACGTATCATCATTCCGTTCCTCGCAGCTGCCATGCTGCTTTTCGGTGGCTGTGCTCCTAAGCAGCAGGAGAAGGCTCCCAAGAACGTCATCCTCATCGTCGGCGACGGCATGGGCGTGGCGCAGGTCTATGCCTCGGTGGTTGCCGAGAAGGCCGACAACAGCGCCTTCCTGCGCTTCCCCTATAGCGGCTTCTCGCGCACCTATTCGCTCGACAAATACCGCACCGACTCGTCGGCCGGCGGCACTGCGTTGACCACAGGCCAGAAGGTGGAGAACTACCATGTGAACTGGGCACCTGACTCGACACGCTACCGTACCATCTTCGATGACGCCATAGATGCCGGCAAGAGCACAGGCTTTGTCGTCGTCAGCGACTGCATGGACGCCACCCCTGCCTCGACCTACGGCCATGTGCCCTACCGCAAGATGTACGACACTCTGACGGTGCAGCTGGCACAGTGCCAGCACAGTGTGATGATTGGCGGAGGCTACAAGTATTTTCTGCCTGAGAATCGAAAGGACGGCCTGTCGCCCCTCGACACCCTCGCCAAGCGTGGCTACAGTGTGGTCTGCAACTTCGACTCTATGATGGCCTTCACCGGCGACCGCCTTGTTGGTCTCATCTACGATGGCAAACCGCTGCCGGAGCCCGAGCGTGGCGATGTGCTGCGTCCCGCCTCGATGAAAGCCATCGAGATGCTCAGCCGCAACCCCAAGGGCTTCACCATGATGATTGAAGGTTCGCAGATTGACTGGGCCTGCCACGACAACGACTCGGCCTACCTGCGTGCC
>JAFXUY010000138.1 GCA_017524785.1 Bacteroidales bacterium
ATCGGCTGCGCCAGCCCCGACACCGACGCCTACGAGACACGCCAGAACATCAAGTACAACAGCAAGGAGTTCCTTGAGATAGTCTGCGAGGTGTTTGCCGAATGGATTCCCGGCCTGAAGGATGTCAGCATACTTGCCTGCTGGGCAGGACGCTACACCGAGCCGCGCTACATTGTAGACCCGTCGGTGGGCCTGCTCACCGGCCTCCGCGGCCACGGCTTCATGCTGGGACAATACCTCGCCAAACTCTATGTCGAGAAGTTCCTCGGCCACGATGTGCCAGGCTACATGAAAGACCTCGCCCTCAGCGGCAACGGCCTCAGCGAGAATGCCTTCAAGTAGACAACACCAATCTATAGTCCCTATAGGAACAAAAGTATCTATAGGGACTATAACTCCCATTAACACCTATAATCATTACAACCCATGGATCTGAAAGGAAGACGACAAAGCACAAACTTCGAAGACCGCCGCGGCAAAGGCGGCAAAACAGCCCTCATAGGCGGTGGCGCAGGCGCCATAATCATTGCCCTGTTGGCAATGTTCCTCGGCGGCAACCCGACAGACGTGCTGCAACAGCTTGGCTCGCAGAGCGTAAGCACAGAGAACTACGTCCCCACCGAACAGGAAGAGCAGCTAAAGACCTTCGCACTGCAAATTCTGGCTTCGACCGAGGACGTGTGGAGCGACCAATTCAAGAAGATGGGCCGCACCTACCGTGCCCCCAAACTGGTAATATTCAAAGGCTCGGTGCAGAGCGGCTGCGGCAACGCCAGCTCGGCAGTAGGCCCCTTCTACTGCTCGGCCGACGAGTGCGTGTATCTGGACCTCGACTTCTTCGCCGAGATGCCCAAGAGCCTCGGCGCCGGCGGCGACTTCGCCTACGCCTATGTCATTGCCCACGAGGTAGGCCACCATGTGGAACACCTGCTGGGTGTACTGGACCAGGCCCACAGCCAGATGGCCCAGCAGAACGAGACCGAGAAGAACAAGACCAGCGTGCGCATAGAGCTGCTGGCCGACTACTATGCCGGCGTGTGGGGCTACCACGAGAACCGCATGTTCGGCTCGATTGAGGACGGAGACCTACAGGAGGCCATCGACGCAGCACAGAAGATTGGCGACGACTATCTGCAGCGGCGTGCACGCGGCACCGTCAGTCCCGAGAGCTTCACCCACGGCACCTCGGCACAGCGCATGAAATGGCTGAAGAAAGGCCTCAGCACCGGCGACATACGCGGCGGCAACACCTTCGACGTAAGCTACAGCTCATTGTAGTCTCGCAAAAACGATACAAAAAAGCCGTGGGCTAACGCTCACGGCTTTTTTATCATACCCCTTCGGACTTATGCGAACAAAGCCCGGAAGGCCTCCTCGATGACGCTGACGGCCACTATCTCAATATTGTAGCGCCGGCGGTCGAGCGAACGCTCGTTGTACTTGGAAATGAATATCTTCTCGAAGCCCAGACGGTCGGCTTCGGCTATACGCTGCTCGACCCGTGAGACAGGACGCACCTCGCCGCTTAGGCCCAGCTCGGCGGCAAAGCAGATGCGCGGCGAGATGGCTATGTCGACATTGCTGCTCAACACAGAACATGCCACAGCAAGGTCGATGGCAGGGTCGTTGACACGCAGGCCTCCAGCTATGTTAAGGAACACATCCTTGGCCCCAAGCTTGAAGCCGCAGCGTTTCTCGAGCACCGCAAGCAACATGCTCAAGCGTCGCATGTCGAAACCGTTGGCGTTGCGCTGCGGGGTACCGTAGACGGCACTGCTGACAAGACTCTGCACCTCGATGAACATTGGTCGCGCCCCTTCGACGGTGGCAGCCACGGCAGCTCCACTGAGGGTCTCATCGCGCTGTGAAAGAAGGAATTCTGACGGGTTTGGCACCTCGCGCAGACCTGTGCCTAGCATCTCGAAAATGCCAATCTCGGCGGTGGAGCCGAAGCGGTTTTTCAAGGCACGCAGGATGCGGTAGCCGTAGTTGCGGTCGCCCTCGAACTGTAGCACGGCATCGACGATATGCTCCATCACCTTGGGACCGGCAAGGGTGCCGTCTTTGGTGATATGGCCTATGAGCAGCACCGGAACGCCGGTGGTCTTGGCATAGTGCTGGAACTCACTGGTACACTGCCGTATCTGGCTGACGCTGCCCGACGGCGAGTCTATATCCTCGGTGCTGATGGTCTGTATAGAGTCGACTATAAGCAAGTCGGGCTGCACAGCCTCGACATGCTCGAAGATGCGCTGCGTCACCGTCTCGGAAACGACGTAGAGGTCGGCTTGAGGCTCTCCGATGCGGTCGGCACGCATCTTTATCTGCTGTTCGCTCTCCTCGCCACTGACATATAGCAGTTTACGGTCACGGATGGCCAGGGCGGTCTGTAGCAACAGGGTGCTCTTGCCTATGCCCGGCTCGCCTCCCAGGAGCAGCAGGCTGCCAGGGACTATGCCGCCACCTAGCACTCGGTCGAACTCGCCGCAGTGCGTTGGTATGCGCTTGGTCTCGCCGTAGGTGACATCCTGTATCTTCTTGGGGGTGGAGAATGCTTGTTTGCCAGAATGCTTGATTGCTGGAGAGGAAGTAGCTTTGACTACCTCTTCGGCGAAGGTGCCGAACTTGCCGCACTCGGGGCAGCGCCCCAGCCAGTTGGAGGACTGGTAGCCACATTCCTGACAGAAATAGTATGTCTTTGCTTTAGCCATAATCGTTCATGCCGGCAGGAGGCCGGCGCTCCATTTAGAACTCATCAATAATCTTGTCGATGCGGTAGACCTTGTCGCCACGATGGAGAGGTTCGGTGGTGGCGAAGCTGAAGCAGTCGCCTTGGTGCACCTCGGGCACGGGGTCGCGGTCGGTGCGGAGTTCTCGTATGGTGTCTCGGTAGACGCCTGTGGTCTCGCCCAT
>JAFXUY010000139.1 GCA_017524785.1 Bacteroidales bacterium
CTTTCAACTCTCCTTTTTCTCCAGCCCTGCGACACGGGCGATGCCGCAAGGAACAGACAGATAACCGCCGCCGCTGTGGAATATGTCAAGCAGCACCCCGAATGGCGCCTGTCGCTCCAGATTCACAAGATACTAAACATTCAATGATATGAACCGCGAACAAGATAACCTTCAGCAACTCGGCCACAAAGCCGAAATCCCCGAGACCTATGCCCCGCAGGTGCTCGAAGCCTTCGAGAACCGCCACCCCGAGCGCGACTACTGGGTCGAGTTCCTCTGCCCCGAGTTCACCTCGCTCTGCCCCATCACCGGACAGCCCGACTTCGCCGAGGTGCGCATCCTCTACATCCCCGACAAGAAGATGGTCGAGAGCAAGAGCCTCAAGCTCTATCTCTTCTCTTTCCGCAACCACGGCGACTTCCACGAAGATGGCGTCAATATCATTCTCGACGACCTGGTGAAACTCATGGATCCGCGCTATATCGAGGTGCTTGGTCTCTTTGTGCCGCGCGGAGGCATCAGCATCCACCCCTACGCCAACTACGGCCGTCCCGGCACTCCCTATGAGGCGCTGGCCGAGCACCGCTTGCGGAACTACAAGGTATGATTGCCGAAAAGGTGTATGCCCCCCAGGCAGCCTCCAAGCAGGAGTAGCAGTGTCACGGTGCAAGACCACCAGTTGACGACGTCTGAATGCTCCTCTATCACGTAGTCGCCGGTTATCATTCGGTCGGCGCTGACCATGTGCTCCGACATGTCTTTGCCGAGCAACTGTATGCGCCACAGCACCCATCTGTCGAGTTCCCAGAGGTCTTGGGCCTTCTGTAGTGCCTCGAAGCCTACATTGTTGATTCTGTTGATGAATTCCAGTTCCGGGAAGGCCGTGGAGACATTGCTTGCTGATTTGAATTCGCCGGGTAGCTCGGCGATGGTGAGGGCTAAGAGGGTGTCGTGGTATTTGTCCAGCAGGGCTCGTTGTGTGCTGTCGCAGACGGCGGCGTAGGCTTCCATCTCTTTCTCGAACAGGCAGTGACTCCACCACCTTACATACTTGGTATTCAACTTATCTAGCATGCCGTAGAGGTCGTTGCCGTTCCAGTCCTCTGGTAGCTCGTTGGGGGTGAAGAGCAACCGCTGTTCGTCCGCGGTGAGGTAGTCGTCGATGGGTACCGGCAGGCTGTCAAGCTGTGGGAAACGAGCCGTGTAGCTATAGCGGGTGGTGAACCAGCGGAAACTTTTCTCGACGGTCACCTCGGGTTGCAGTATTTTCGGCATGCTGTCATGTTTCACGCTCCATCCGCCGTTGATAATATCGATGGTGTAGGAGTAGCGCATGGTGTCTTTCTCGCTGCGGAAGTCGAAAGGCAGCGGTGTGGCGAGGGTGTCTTCCTGCCAGCCTTTGAAAAGGTCGGCGTCGCTGTGTGAGGTGAATATGCTGCGTGAGCCGTCCAGGTGGCGTGTCACGCTGTCGGTGGCCACATAGTGTGTGGCGCACGAGGCCAACAGCAGCGATGCCGCTGCGATGATGATTGCTTGATGTTTCATATCAGGGTTTTTGTTTGATGGTTACGGATTGAATTGCGGTAGCCGGTCAGCGGTGCCGGCAGTTTGTCGGGCGAGGAGGGTAATGTGGCGCTGACGCTCTCGGCCAATGTGGGCTTGGCGCTGTTGCCGCCAACCGACAGTGTTAGCGGCACGATGGCCAGCAACATGCATGCCGCTGCGGCCAGCAGCGTCTGCCGTTGCCGGCGGCGCCGTATCGTGCGGTGCACGCCTGTGATGATGGTACCGGTGTCGGGTACATCGACGGGCATTGCCTGTGCTTTCTCTATCAGTTCATTATATTCCATATTTCTGTAGTTTCTCTCTTACTTTGTTGCGTGCCACGCAGAGGTTTGCTTTTACTTGGTCGGCGCTCATGCCGGTGGCGGCAGCTGTCTCTTCGGCGCTGAAGCCTTCTATCTCGCGCAGGCGGTATACCACGCGCTGTTTGGGGGGCAGAGTGGCGACGGCATTGTTGAGCAGGGCAAGCAGTTCTTCGGTGGCCATGGCATCGGTATTGACTGCTTCTGTGTACAGTGAGGCTGCTGTGGCATAGTGCCGGCGGCGTCGGCGCAGTTCGTCGTAGCAGCGCCGTGCGCAGATGGTGCAGAGCCATGTGGAGAGGCTTTGGCGCTGGTCGTATCGCCGCGAATGCCGCCAGAGCCGTATGAAAGTCTCTTGGACAGCGTCGGCGGCAGCGTCATGGTCGCCCAGCAAGCCGTAGGCTATGCGGAAGAGGCGTTCGCGGTGGCGCTCTATGAGTTGACGTAGGGCTGCCTCGCTTCCAGCACGGAGCTGCTGCATCAGTTCTATGTCCGTTGGGCTGTTCATTTGCCTATTATACGCCCGAGTGAGCCGCAGGTAAAATCAGTATTCGCGAATTTTTCCGTCGGCGGTGCGGCGATAGAGTGTGAAGTGGCCCTTCACTTTTTCTAGGAATGGCGAAAGCACATGCGGCGAGCGGCCGTAGTAGTCGTCGTATACCACGCAAAGACGCTTCTTCGAGCGCGACAGTGCCACGAACAGACGTCGTGCGTCTTCTTGTATCTGCTTTTCCGTCCAGCTATGGCTGCCCGGGTAGCTGCCGTCGATGGCACGGTATACTATCACTGTCTCAAACTCAAGCCCCTTGGCTTTGTGCACCGTCGAGATGATGTAGCGCTCCTCGAGCGACGAGCCGCACATGTCGGCTTCCTTGCAGGTGCATAGCTCTGTGACGTAGCGTTCCAACTGCTTGTGCAGGGTGGGGTAGAGCTCGGTGCGTATCACGTCGGCTTCAAGGTAGTGTATCAGGTGGTGCCACTTGCCTACAGGTTCTATCAGTTTGGCAGTAATAAGGTGCTCGTAGGCGCGTTGCAGCTCGGCCACAATGCCGCTGTTGTCGGCATTGTTGTACAACTCGGCGTAGCGCTCTCTCAACTTCTCAATCCTTTTCCTGTGGTCGCTGGCAAACAGCCGCTGGTCGGCACCAATCTGCACGGCGTTGAGGTGACAGAAGTTCAGTAGCGACAGCGTGGCCATGATGTCATCGTCGGCCTGGTGACTGTTCTGCCCCTCCAGATGTAGCACCTCCAGCAGGTGCCCCAGCTTGTACTTCCGCAGTCGTGGTCTTACAAGTCGTATGTATTTCAGTGTGTCGAAGTACCGCGGACAGAGCTTTTCCAGCACCAGTTCTGGACAGCTGCGCTCCAAGTTATGCTTCAGTATCTGGTAGTCGTACTCTACGTTGTGCCCCACCAGCACCTTGCCTCTGCAGTAGTCCATGAACATCTGCAGTCCCTCGGCGCGCCCATGCCTTTTGCTACTGCGGTACACCTCAAGCATCGGGTTGGGGTGCCCGCCGACAGTCTCGGGCAGTGCTTTGTCGGTCTCAAGGATGATGTTGAAAGGCTTGCCGACTACCTTTCCCTGCCTCACCTTCACGGCGGCTATCTGTATTATGTCGTCTGTCTCCACATCGAGTCCGGTGGTCTCGGTGTCGAATATGACGAGTTCTTCATCGTCGTAAGCCCTTACGAACTCTTGTAGGTATGAACTGCTGTCATAGCGCAGGAAGTCGCTTGGCATCAGCGCCACGCGCCGCATATCGCGCATGAAGTTGCGTGCAGCCGTATATGTCGGCATCACTTTCAGTCCCCACAGCAGCCGTGCCCAGGCTATGAACACCGTCTCGTCGGTGAGTACCGTCAGGTGCGCCAACAGCAGTCGTATGGCGGGCTGTGAGAAGAGGTCTGTGCCGCTGATCTTGAAGTGTGGTATGCCGGCGGCGGTCATCGTCTCGCCCACCTCGTCGGCCTCGCGGTTGGTGCTCACCAGTACGGCCACTCGTCCGTCGGGCGACATGTCGCCGTAACGTTTGGCAAAGCGGGCAGTATAGTAGGCCTCCAGCTGTGCGTCGCCCACGTCGAGCAGGCAGAGATCGCCCGACTGGGCAGGGGTGTCGTTGTCGGTCGTCGGCAGCAGGTCGCGCCGTATGCCGAGGTTGCGCACGGCGAAGTCGTTCTGCAAGTCTAGCAGGTATTTGGGCGACCGGTAGTTGGTGTGCAGGTAGTGTATGTTGTCCTTGCAGCGCTGCTTCAGGGCTTCGAGGGTCTCCAGCTTGGCGCCTATGAACGAGAAGATGGCCTGCTGTTCGTCGCCGAGGTACACTATTGTGGCATCATCAGTTGCTAGCAAATCCACTAATGCAAACTGCAGCGCGTTGAGGTCCTGCACCTCGTCAATCTCTATCCACTTGTATTTTCTTGGTAGTGCCATGTAGTGCTGTGTAGTGCCGTGTAGTGCAGGGACGATAGCGCTGACGTTCTCATTTGCCTCTGCACTCCGTTGCACTTCCTCGCACTCCATTGGCACTCCCCAGCATTGTAAATGCTGATATGCCAGCACCAGCAGGTCGTCGTAGTCCAGCAGGTCGTTGTCTTCTTTGTAGCGCTGGTAGGCGCGGGCCAGCAGCATGGTGTTGGCGGCGGGCAGCTCGTGCAGCACCGAGTAGTGGCTTGCCAGATGCTCTATGTCGCCGTATATCGTCGCCAGGTTCGCTTCGTCGAAGGGGCGTCCCAGCACGTCGCAGAGCTTGGCCATGGCACCGGTGTGCAGCAACTCGCCGTGCAGTATCAGCTCGCTACGCATGCCCAGCGTAAGCTGCCACAGCGCATGCTGGTAGCGCATCAGTTCTGTGGTGTGGCTCTCTATGTTCAGTTTCTTGCAGAGCTCCTCCTGGATGATGTTCTCCACGTCGCCCTCGTCGATGATGGCGCTGTTGTGGTTCACCACGCCCTCGTTGAAGAGCATCTGTGAGCAGTAGCGGTGTATGTTACCCACGAAGAGTCCGTCGGGCACCGGATTGCCGGTGCGGTCGGCGATGCGCTGCGCCATTCCCTTGGCGGCACGGTTGGTGAAGGTCAGGCAAAGCATGTCGCTGTATTCCACCCCCTGCTCATGGGCGTGCACCATACGCTCCGTCAGTATGTCTGTCTTGCCGCATCCCGGCGGCGCCAGCACCAGGTGCCGCCCGCCGCTGATCTCTATCGCTTCCCGCTGCCACGGGTCAAAGCTCCGCTGCTGCATGGTTACTGAGTTTAGGATTAATAAACTTTATAATAATTGCAAAAGTAATAAAAAAATCCCAACTGGTAAAAAATATGCAAAAAAAATGGCCAGACGCGGGGGAAACTCATCATTGGTCACCCCACCGGCGGTCATTTGGCGGAGACTGGTACGCAGGCTGCCAGCCTGCGGTTGTTGCTGTATGTCGTTTGTCATGCCCTCCCGCGGACAGGCTGTCCGCGTACCAGGCCGCGTACCAATCATTGCAGCCAGGGCCAGTCAGAAGGAGTTGCTGCAAGGCCGGACTTCACAGGGTTGTTGAGGATATATTCCACCGTGGTCTCGTAATGGCGTTGGTCGCGGATGTAACGGTCGAAATATTCGTGCATCCAGAACTGACCACTGCGGCCAAGCAATTCGTTAGCACGTTGTGCCGTATAAGAACGCCATGAATGGAGTATCTCAGACAGGCTATTGTCTCCCAGCACCTCTATAAGTACATGCACGTGGTTGGGAATGATGCACCAGTGGTGCAGGTTGTATAGTTTACCGTCGTGGAAAAGCAGATTCTCTTTGACGATGGAGGCAACACGAGGATTGCGAAGGAAACAGCTGCCATACGAAGCATCTTCGTATCTGTCGATGAGACTCATCATATTTTTTGCCCTAGGGTCTTCATATCCGTTCTTTTCCCAGTTATGAGTGAGTAGCTTGCATGTGTCGATAACTTCTTTGGGCAATGAGTCGAAGAGTCGGTATGTTATGAATTGAAGTTTTCTCTTCTCAATGTGCGGCAGATATTTCCTGCAGTGGTTCTCTCTGGTACGCAGGCTGCCAGCCTGCGGTTGTTGCTGCCCGCCGTTTTCCATGTCCTTCCGCGGACAGGCTGTCCGCGTACCATACTGCTGGCTGCCAGCTTGAGGATGCTCATTGGTACGCAGGCTGCCAGCCTGCGGTTGTTGCTGCCTGCCGTTTTCTATGTCCTCCCGAGGACAGGCTGTCCGCGTACCATCCGCTGTCGTGCCCAGAGGCCTCCCGTCGAGGGTGGCGCTGGTCATCTCGTCCTGCACGTAGACGAGCTTGAGGCTGAAGAAGGGTTGCCGCTCGTCGAGCAGCAGGCGCAGGAATATCTTGTCGCCCTCCCAGAGGGTCAGGGCGAGGTCGCCGACGCCGGGCATTACCGGCAGGTCACTTTTCTTTATCCATGCCAGCTTGCCCTCGTCGTCGATGCTCATGTCGGGTTCTCCGTTCCACTCTGTGGCGGTGAAGAGGTGCATGTACTCGTTGGG
This sequence comes from Bacteroidales bacterium, assembly GCA_017524785.1. Classification (GTDB taxonomy): domain Bacteria; phylum Bacteroidota; class Bacteroidia; order Bacteroidales; family P3; genus Colimorpha. The sequence continues at coordinate 6,378 of JAFXUY010000139.1, forward strand.
CCAGGTGTCGGAGATGAAGGTGACGATACCGCGGTAGTGCCAGCGGGTGATCTCGAGCCCCGTCTCCTCCCTCACCTCGCGCAGCATGCACTCGTCGGGGCTCTCGTCCTGTTCGCACTTGCCGCCCACGCCTATCCACTTGCCGTGGCTGGCGTCGTTCTCTTTCTTCACGCGGTGCAGCATCAGGTAGCTGTCGCCGTTGTCGATATAGCAGAGGGTGGTCTGTTTCATGGCAGTTATGAGTTAAGAGTTATGGGTTAAGAGTTGGTATAAAACAAAAGTTAAGAGCTATGCATGCACATAACTCTTAACTATTAACTCTTAACTCTTAATTGAGTTAGTCCTCGGCGTTGATGATGGCCTTGTGGACAGCGTTCCAGCCAGCGGCGGTGATACCCCAGTTGTTGGTGGAGTTCTTGTTGCCGTTGATGCGGACCTTTCTTCTCTTCACTTTTTTGTTAGCATTGATACCCATGGTGTATACTTTTTTATTGTTTATATCTTTGACTGTCAGTGCGTAATTGCAATTCTCCCAATCGCAAACGCTCGGCAAAGATACGAACATTTTTCTAACTGGCAAAAAAAATGTTACGCCCCAATTCTAATAATTCTTAATTCTTAACTCTTAACCCTTAACTATCAGAACCTTCCCGAGGCTCCGCTTATGATTTTACAGAAACCTACAGAAAAAGCCGAAATATTACAGAAACTATTTCTGCCTGTTTCAGATATTTCAGTAATGCTTCTGTAATAAAAACACTGTAATGTGACAGATTGGTCAGAATCTTCTCGAGGCGCCGCCGCTGCCTATGGGCTTACAGAA
>JAFXUY010000140.1 GCA_017524785.1 Bacteroidales bacterium
ATGGTCGTCGCCGGCGGTGTCATTCCGCCGCAGGACTACGACTTCCTCTTCAAGGCCGGCGTCGCCGCCGTCTTCGGTCCCGGCACCGTCATCAGCGTCAGCGCCATCAAGATGATGGAACTCCTGCTGGCAGGTCGCGAATAGCACACATCGCTTATGAAAAAACTATGTCTATTGATAGCAGTCCTCGTCGCCGCCACGGTGGCGAGGGCTGTTGATTTTAGCGCCACGGCCCCCACGGGTCAGACGCTCCACTACAACATCACCTCTGCTTCGACGGTGACCCTTGTGGCCCCCAACGGCACCAGCTGGAGCGGTTATACATCGCCGGCAGGCCGTCTGCAGATACCGGAGCAGGTGACCGACAATGGCACGACCTACACCGTCACGGCGATAGCCAACGACGCCCTGCGCCAGTGTACAGGTCTTACCTCCGTCACGATTCCTGGCACGGTGAAGAACATTGGTTATACCGCTTTCTTCCGTTGCACGGCACTGACCTCGGCCACCCTTGCCGAGGGTGTGGAGTCGCTAGGCCGTATGGCCTTTGCCGCTTGTGCGGAGCTCGACACCGTTGAGCTGCCGTCAACGCTGCAGCAGATAGGTGTCAGCGCCTTCAACGGCACCGCATATGTGGCCGACCAGGCCAACTGGGACGGCAGTGTGCTGTACATGGGCCCCTTCGTCATCCAGGTAAGCACAGTGGTCGACAGTACAGTCAATGTTGTCGAAGGCATCATCGGTCTGGGCAACGGCGCTTTCTACTATTGCCACAATTTGCCCAAGGTTGTGCTGCCGTCAACGCTGCGCTTCATCGGCGACCTGGCCTTCCAGGACTGCGAGGTGCTCGACACCGTGGTGATGCACGCCACCGTGCCGCCCACGCTTGCCGACGATGCCTTCTCTGGTGTCCCGTCGCTCACCGTTGTGGTGCCATGCGGCAGCGGTGCCGCCTATAGCTCGGCGCAGCCCTGGAACGCGTTGGACATAGTCGAGGACTCCTGTCATGTGGCTATCGACGGTGTTGAGGATGACGACGTGACGGTGGCTCTTGTGCCTGACGGCATTGTTGTCAAAGGTGCGCAGGGCGCGGCTGTGCGCGTGTGCGACATGATGGGCCGCACCGTTGCTGCAACGGTCAACGCAACAGAGTGCCACGTGGTGGCGCTACCGTATAAAGGAATCTTTCTGGTGACTGTCGGCGGTGTGAGCCGCAAGGTGGTCTATTTGTAATAGGCTGTGTCGCTGCGTTTGATGGCGGTGTCCTTCGCCATCTGGGTGTGCAGCCGGTGAATCAGTTCCGTGCTTTGCGGAGTCTTCTCCTGTTCTTTCTCGCGAATCCTGGGGTTGGTCTGATATAGTATCATGGCCACGATGAGGTATACTGCGAACGCCATCAGCGCCAGTCCCACGCCCTTGTTGAAGCCGTTGAGCACCTTGGCGGTGAACCACTGCTGCAGCAGTGCCGCCAGACGGCATTTCAGCAGGTCGGTGCCCAGTGCGCCGCCCAGCAGGCCGGCGAAGAAGATATAACGGTCCACGCCATAGAGGCCTACCTCGCCCGAGAGCAGAGTGATGACCGACACCCAGTAAATCCAGATAAAGGGGTTGAAGATGTTGAGCAGGAAGCCGTGCAGCACCAGGTGGCGCATACGTGTGTTGCCGTCGTCGCGGAACTTCACGCGGCTTTTGGCGTCGGCGGCTGCCACGGCTTTCTTGCGGAAAGTGTGGATTCCCATTATGGCGATGATGGCGCCACCTATGCTGGCCACGTACACATTGTGCAGTGCGGCCTCCATGTCCACGTTTTTGAGTACGGTGAGCATCAGGAACACCACGATGATATCGCTGATGCTGACACCTATCGCGAAAGCCATGGCTTTGCGGAAGCCGTACTGTATACTGTTCTGTATCAAGCCGAAGAAGGCTGGCCCGAAGCTGAAGAACAGCGACAGCGCAATGCCGCAGAGTATACCTATAAGCAGTTCCATTGCTCGTTTTTTGAAACTGCAAAGTTACGAAATAAAAATGATATATACCTAAAAAGCACAAAAAAAGCCTCCCGGCATGGGGAGGCTTGTGGTCTGTCGTGTACCTGACCGCCGTGGCTGTTTACTCCTCGGCGTTCTTTTCGATGGCCAGTTTGCCGCGGTAGTAACCGCATTCGGGGCAAACGTGGTGATACATGACTTGTGCGCCGCAGTTGCTGCAAGTGGTCAGCTGGGCTTTCTCCAACGCATCGTGCGTTCTTCTCTTGGCCGTTCTGGTCTGCGAGAATCTGTGTTTTGGATGTGGCATATTGTTACTTTTTTTTATTTATTATTTCAAATCAGTTAGTTGTCACTCTCACCTTTCAAGCTCTTCAAGGCGTCCCACCTGGGGTCGGTGGTGCTTTCGCGCTGCTGTTCCATCTGTTCCTCGCTCATGATGCGGCTCAGCATGTCGGGGTCGCAACCGCCCTCGGGGTGTATGTGCTGCATCGGCAGGCGCACTGCGGCGTATTCGTAGAGCCATTGCGAGAGGTCTATCTCGAAAGCCTTTTCCGGCAGCACCACCACGTCCTCGTCCTCGCACACCTCGCTGTCGCTGAACCTCACGCAGAGCTTCTCCTCTCCCTCCACCTTCACCTTTAGCTCGCCGAGGCATCGGTCGCACCATGTTGTCAGTTCGCCGTTCAGTTCGAAAGAGAACATCAGCATGTGCTCCAGGCGCTCCATCGTAGCCGCAATTTCGACGTTTCCCCCCCTCAATTCATCGTTTTCGTACCTCTCGAAGAAGGCATCGTCGAGCATGAAATGGTAGTTGTATCTACCTGGTTTCAAGCCGCTAAACCTTATTGTCATATCGTCGCTACGGCACATCTCTACACTCCTTTTGAATTTGCAAAAATACAAAAAAAATTAATACTGGCAAAAATATTTCGTTTCCCCGCCGTTTTTTTATTGCTAGGCCCCATTCCCGAATGCTCGGGAATGGGGCCTGGCGGTAGGGCTATTGGCAGCCTATTGCAGTATCAGCTTCCTCGCTGTGACGCCCAGGGGCGTGTGTATGCGGACGGTATATGAGCCGCGAGGCAGGGTCTTGACGTCGAGCCTGGCCGCGAGGCCCGAGGCCTGCTGCCGCAGCACGCTGGCGCCCACTATGTCGACCACCTCAATCTCGGTCATCTGTTCGGCGCTGCGCACGGTCACCGTGCCGGTGGCGGGGTTGGGGGTGATGGAGATTTGCTGCAGGTCGGCACTGGCTATGCCTGTAGTGTCGCCGCCGGTGCCCGTGGTGTCGACAGACGTGGTGTCGGGCATGTCTGGGCCAAAGTAGAAGTAGACGGGTTCGCTCCAGGGGCTCCAGCGGTCGACGGCAGGGCACTTGGCCTCGTTAGATGTGCATTTCACCCTCACGCGAGCGGCATAGAGCACATCCCGCGGCCAGTCGACAACGCTGTATGTTGTGTCGGTGAGGCCGAAGATGGTGCCCGAGTCGGCAGGCTGCGAGTAGTCTGTCACCGACAGTTGGAACGAGTCCTGCACGTCGCCGTCCCAAGAGAGGACCTTGTTCCACATGTCCAGACTGTCAAGCCGGATCTCCGGCGGCGGGCAGGGCTGCAGGATGGGGAAACAGTTCCATTTCCCAGTAGTGGTAGTCACACCAGTGGTTGAACAAGGGATTGATGTGATGAATCTAGGGTCGAAGCATTCCATAGAAGTGTTTATTGAATCCATTGCAAAATAAGTGCGGACTTCCGTGGAAATATTATTACTAATGTATGGCCTGAAAAAGCCTACATAGAAAGAGTCGCACATCACATGTGGTTGGTCGAAATAGAACTCGTACACCGGACGGATGAACTCGTACAGCACTCCGTCGCCTACAATCGAGGTGTAGAAACGGTTCACATCAATGCCGTTAATCGCCAATGCGGTGTCTAATAGCGTCAGCGCTCCGCCCACTTTCTGGCACAGCGTAACCTGGAACTTTATCATGTCGAGCGTATCGCAGTCCATCGAATCCATGACCAAGGCCACACCGTATACGGTAACAGGTTCCTTGGGCGTGGCACAATAACTGAGACACCACCCATGTCCGTAATAATTTTGGCTGTCACCATGATCATTTGGAATATTCCGTCCATTAAGAACCATCATTTCCCAATAATAATTTGAGTCAGTGTACCATGCTGGCCTGTGCGTACGCTGAACCCTGGGGTTGAACATATATCGCGGACTGCCCCAGGGTATGGTGTCCTGAGCCGAAACGCAAGACGAGAGAAAACTTGCCATAAGCAATGCTATCGCAACAATTTTTTTCATGGCTTGAAGTTTGTTATTGATTGATACAAGGGTTACTAAAATTATATGGTAAAAATGCGAGGGGGGCATTATAGTCCGTACATATACATGGGTCTGGCACTAAGTTATAAGGGGTGCTTAGATGCACCAAATTGTCCAGCAAATCAATATCTAATTTATTTAGCGCAGGGCAATCCGGGTCGGGATACCCTGAGGATGGCACCAGTTTGTCTTTCAGGAACCAACTTGGCCCTTTCCCTGCCAGATAATAATGCGAGTCGTGCATGGTCATCGACAGCATGCATTTACCAGGTCTGAATTCAAAACTTGCAGTATACGGTGCATAAGGGAAAGGATCAATGTAGATGAAATTGGAGTTGGTTGAACCGGCAAAATAAAAGTCGTGCATCACAACCACAGAATTGTCGGTGGGAATATGCACTATGTCGGTAGGGTCTGTTTTATCGTTTTGGAAATACTCCTGAGAGTGAATCATCACATCGCCAGCCACATCAATAGTGCGCAAGCGTGTACTGAATATGGTAGAATCGATATACAAATAGGAAGTGATTATTCTGTCCTCGTCCAGTGAAGTTGTATGGGTGATCGAGTATGTGTAGTCGCTTTTTGCAAAGTAATGAATGTCGTTAAATATTGGATTGCTGAGGTTGGTCTTATATGTTTTTCGGTAGCAAATGGAATTAATCCTCGGAGCTATATCATAGCCGAAACAGACAACATAATTGTCGGTGAGCATGATGTCATAATAGCGTTCCTCGGGTGCAAACTTGGACAACTGCGTGGAGGCGGCCATTGTGAGGGCACTTGACGCGTCGGGACAGTCGACAAAGTAATATTGCGCATAGGTATACGGCTCCACAGCCCAATGATATATTCCTATTGCCGCCACCTGTTGCTGGCCGCCGTTGTCGTATTCCACAAGTTTTGTCAGCTCGGACACCATGGGAATTATTATCCATTCTATTGAGGACAATGAACCCAAATTTATGCGCCCGAGTACACCCTCGCCTATTAAGACGGTATGGTGTGGTGATGCAGTGGTTCCACAGAAGTAAAGAGTATTTGTAGCCTGGTCGACAAACATGTCTTTGATATTTATTTCGGGAGGCATGTCGAATCGGTGGATTTGCAGCGTTAATTTGTCGGCAATATCCAAGTAGGGTTGGTTCCCAACCCAATAATATGTTATCCCAAAGTCTGTGCCCCAGCTACGGGTTATGGTCCCTGTCCACCCAGCCATTACTCCGTCATCGGCATAGACGCTGATTTGTGCTGAGGCGGATAAGCCTACGCAAAGGGCCATTAGGTTAAATA
>JAFXUY010000141.1 GCA_017524785.1 Bacteroidales bacterium
CACGGCGAAGAGGCAGCCGAAGAAAGGACTGCGGAGGCCCTTTTCGATATAATATGCCGGACCGCCGCGGAACTGGCCGTTGTGGTCTTCCTTGTAGATCTGTGCCAGCGTAGCTTCGACGAAGGCGCTGCCGGCGCCGAAGAAGGCGATTATCCACATCCACACTATGGCTCCGGGGCCGCCGAATCCGATGGCCGTGGCCACGCCCACGATGTTGCCCGTGCCCACGCGGCCCGAGAGGGCCATAGCGAAAGCCTGGAACGAGGAGATTCCTGTCTTTTTCTTGTCCTTGCCGGCGCTGCCGAAGAGCAGACGGAACATCTCGCCGAAGCGGCGCACCTGTACGAAGCGTGTGCGGAACGAGAAATAGAGTCCCGCTATGAGGCACAGCGCCACCAGCGCCGGGCTCCACACCCAGCTGTTAACGGTCTCTATAGCCGAAGTCAGCCAATCCATAGTGTTGTCGATTTGGAAGTGCAAAATTACGAAAAATTGCCGAGATACCAAAATATTTCGTACTTTTGCAGTCTAAATAGCAATATAAAAGATAATGAAAAGAAAACTATCGGAACGCGCCAATGCCTGGGCGACACGACTGTGGCAGGGGCTTGCGAGCCACCCTGTAGAACTGCTTGTGCTGCTGCATGCCGCAGTGTCGGCAATGGTGCATGGAACAATTTGGTGGCAGCTGCCTGCCTACTATGCCTCTTTTGCCACAGTGGCGGCGCTGTGCCTGTCGTTCCATCGCAAAAATATTTGGGTTGCAATAGCCTACTGGGCCGTGTTGCCGTTGTATGCGCTGACGGTTCTGCTGCCTGTGGAGTGGCACTCGATGACAGAATACGGGATACTCACGGCACTGCTACCGGCGGTGTACCTGCTGGCACGTGGACATAAAGACTTCAACGGCCGCTTCTTCAGCATGGTGCGCTCCGGAGTGGTTGCCATGGGCATCGGCGCGCTGACATTCGTCTTGCTGCTGCTTATCGATGCGTCGATACAGACACTCTTCTCAGTGTCGTGGCGCAATGTCGAAGAGTATATTGCAGTCTTCTGCTTCGTGCTACTCACTCCGATGCTGTTCATAGGCATGGAGAGCAGCGATGAGCGGCCTACTGCCAGCCGCCTCGAGGAGGTGCTTGTGAACTGGGTGCTTACACCGGCACTGCTGATTTACAACGTGGTGCTGTATGTCTATCTGGCGCTGATTGTTGTCCGCTGGGACCTGCCCAAAGGGTCGGTGGCCACGATGGTGTCGATGTTTATCGGCGTAGCCGTGGCGGTGCGCTGGCTGCGGCCAGTGCTGCAGAAACAGCCGCTGGGATGGTATTTCCGCTGGTTTGGCCTGATAGCGTTGCCGCTGGTGGTGCTGTTTTGGGTGGCGACGAGCTACCGCATCGGCCAGTACGGATTCACTATCGACCGCTGCATCCTGGTGGCCACCGGCGTGCTGATGTCGGTCTTTGCCGTTTTGTCGCTCTTCAAGACCACACGCGGAGGCTACTGGTTCCTGGCCGGTTACGCCGCCGTTGTGTTGATATTGGCCGTGGGCGGTCCGTTGTCGGCACGCCAGGTGTCGCTGCGCTCACAGACCAAGGTGGTGCGCCAGTATGCCGAGAAACTGAATATCCTGGCCGACGACGGCAGGCTCGCACTTGCTCCGCGCAACGAGGCCGACACCGCCTACCGCCGGGAGCATCGCGCCGCATATCAGGCCATAAAATATATCGAGAGCGACCTCGCCGACTCCGCCGCCGTGCAACAATATTTCGGCATCACCAAGGAGGAATACATAGATCACCTGTCGAAGAGGACAGCCGACTATGCCACAGCCTATTGGGTAAACCTCGACGAGGAGGATATCGACAACGATGTGGTGGAAATAACGAACTATGGTGTCAGTGCCGACAGAGCCATTGAAATCACCGGCGTTGAGGGATACAGCAAGATGTACACCAACTTATGGTTCGGCGACGGAAAGATCAGCATCGGCAACACGACCCTCGATGCCGACTCGGTGCTCGCCGTGCAGCTGGGCAATATTGGCTACACGCTGGAAAGCAACCTCGACAGTGACAAACTGGACAGAAACAGCAGACAACTCTGCACCTACCGCTCGGCCGACGGTCGGATACTGATAGCCTTCGAAAACTTTCACATCAAACGCCACGAGGACGGCAACCACATGGTTTATGGCAATATAGACTGTGCGCTGATAAAAGACTAACACATTAACGCATTAACAAATTAACACATTCAAGAATATGTTACAGATAGGCACCAAAGCCCCCAACTTCGAGGGCGTGATTGAGACGGGCGAGCGGGTTTCGATTGCCGACTACAAGGGCAAGAAGTTGGTACTCTATTTTTATCCGAAAGACAGCACCCCCGGCTGCACCGCCGAGGCCTGCGACCTGCGGGACAACTACGAGCGGTTCCTCGCCCTTGGCTACAACGTGCTGGGTGTGAGCAAGGACAGCGCCGCCTCGCACCAGAAATTCATCGCCAAATACGAACTTCCGTTCCACCTCATAGCCGACACCGATATGACCATCCTAAAGGCCTACGAGGCCTGGGGCGAAAAAAAGATGTACGGAAAGGTGACCGAAGGTACTCTCCGTACAACTTATGTTATCGATGAGCAGGGTGTCATCGTCGATGCCATCGGCAAGGTAGACACCAAGAACCACACGTCGCAGATACTGTGACGGCCTAGAACACGTCGTGCTTGATGCTCGAGCTGCCCGAGGTGCTGCAGTCGGCGGTGAAGGCGGTGCCTGTGAAATGGAGTTCGCTGCTGCCCGAGATGCTGCCCTTGATGGTTCCGTCACAATGGATATATGCCTCGCTGGAGCCGGAGATTGAGCACTCACACTGGTCGCAGACAAGGGAGTAGCGGTTGCCTACAACCTTCTTGACGAGATCGCTGGAGCCAGAGATGTCCAATTCAAGTTTGGTGGCATTGCCGTCGATGGTGGCATTGGACGAGCCACTCAGGTCGAGTTCCAGCTCGTCGGCCTCGACTCTGCCGAAGAAGTCGGAAGCACCCGAAAGTTCCAGCTCGACCTTCTGGCCTGTAAGGACATATGCGGAACGGAAGTCGGAGGCGCCGGAGAGGTCGATTTTCTTCAGGTCGGGGTTGTAGGGCAACAACACCTTCATGTCGCCACGACCAGGCGTCCAACGTTTGAGATAGATAGTCAGCGTATTGCCAGCTTTCTCCACACGGACTTTAGGCATTATATTGTCGCCAGCCGTGATGGTGATCTGACTCACTTCGTCGCTGACAGTGACGTCGAAGGCATCTTCGACAACCAGTTCGGTATATGTACCGTCGACACTGAAAGTTTCGGTTATGGGGTCGCCGGCCCATTTGGAGCAACCGCAGAAAGCAGTCATGGCTAACGCCGAGAGCAGAAACAGATATTTTTTCATTTCATGAACGCCACTGTTATATACCATTGTGTCATCGGTTTTTAGTTGGAGATTCGTTTGTTTTTCAGACTGCAAAAGTACAACTATTTCCCCACATAGCCAAACGTGTGGGATAATTTGCACGTTTTCACAATAAAACCAGATGCGCCGCGTTGTAGAAATATGAGCAATCGCGAGAAGGAAATATTCAAAGTGACGCTGGTGGGCAGTGCGGCCAACGTGCTGCTGACGGTGTTCAAGTTCGTGGCTGGCATCGTGGGGCATAGTGCCGCCATGACGGCCGACGCGGTTCATTCGCTCTCCGACCTGCTGACGGATGCCATAGTGCTTGTCTTCGTGCGCATCAGCGGCAAGCCCGAGGATGTAGGGCACGACTACGGTCACGGGAAATACGAGACCCTCGCAACCACCATCATCGGCATCGCGCTGGCGGCAGTGGCGGTGGGCATAGGCTGGAAGGCCGTCGAGGCGCTGCTCTTCTGGTACCATGGCGGCACGCTGGCGGCGCCCGGCATGCTGGCGCTGTGGGCGGCACTGGTTTCCATAGTGCTGAAAGAGCTGGTGTACCAGTATACCGTGCGGCGTGGCCGCAAGCTCAACTCTCCCGCCGTGGAGGCCAACGCGTGGCACCACCGCAGCGACGCCCTCTCGTCGCTCGGCACCTTGGTGGGCATCGGCGGCGCAATATTGCTCGGCGACCGTTGGACGGTGCTCGACCCGCTGGCGGGACTTGTCGTCTCGTTCTTCATCCTCCGTGTGGCGTGGAAGCTGCTGAAAGGGGGCTTCGACGAGCTGATGGAGGCTTCGCTGCCCGACGAGGTAGAGAAAGAGATATTGGATATAGTATCCTCCTTCCCCGATGTGTGCGACCCGCATCACCTGCGTACCCGCCGCATCGGCAGCCGCTACGCCATCGAGCTGCACATACGCATGGACGGCCAGATGCCCCTCGCCGAGTCGCATGCCCGCACCTGTGAGATAGAGCAGGCTCTGAAAGCCCGTTTCGGCGAGAAGACCCATATCACACTCCACGTGGAACCAACAAAGTAAAAACCATGAAAACAACAGAAGCCGATATTCACTTCATGCGCGAAGCCATACGTCTGGCCGACGAGAGCGTGGCTAGCGGCGGAGGCCCCTTCGGTGCCGTAATCGTGAAGGATGGCGAGCTTATAGCCGGTGCCTCAAACAGAGTGACGCTCGACAACGACCCCACAGCCCACGCCGAGGTTAACGCCATCCGTCAGGCCTGCCGCCAGTTGGGTACCTTCGACCTGAAAGGGAGCGTCATATACACCTCGTGCGAGCCCTGCCCCATGTGTCTCGGCGCCATCTACTGGGCCGGCATCGACCGCATCTACTACGCCAACACACGCGAAGATGCCGCCGCTGCCGACTTCGCCGACGGCTTCATCTACGACGAACTCGGCAAGCCCCTCGAAGAACGCACTCTTCCCATCATCCCCCTGCTGCGCGACGAAGCCTTGCACACCTTCCGCCAATGGCAGGAGAAGACGGACAAGACCGTATACTGACCCTCCTATGGAGCTCATCGCCTTATACGACAGCCCTATAGGCCCAATCACGCTGACTTTCGACGGCGAAGCCCTCACGGGTCTCTGCTTTGATGTGCATGATGACAACTGCGTCAGCCCACTAAACACTAAACACTCACCACTAAACACTAGTATCCGCTGGCTCGATCTCTATTTCTCCAGCCGCCGACCCGACTTCACTCCTCCCCTAGCCCTCCGCGGCACTCCATTCCAGCTCCGCGTCTGGCAGGCCCTGATGGATATACCCTACGGTGAGACCACCACCTACGGTGCCATCGCCCGCAGCATCGGCTGCCGTTCGGCACAGGCTGTCGGACAGGCCGTTGGCCATAACCCCATCGCCATCATCGTTCCCTGCCACCGCGTCGTCGGCAGCGACGGCACACTCACCGGCTACGCATACGGGATAGAGAAGAAACAATACCTGTTAGAATTGGAAAAACAATCTTTAATACCATGAAGAAAATCTATACCTTGATTGCGTTGTGTGCGGCGCTGTGTCTCGGCTGCGCACGGACGGAGTATGAGCCCGATATCGTCGCTATGCGAGGGCTGGTGAAACGCGTGGTGCCGGAATATGCCAAAAACATCGTAATCGAGCGGCTGCCGTCGGATTCGGTCGACCGCTTCGAGTTGGAGAGCAAAGGCCGCAAACTCATCATCCGCGGCAACAACGCCAACAGTATGGCCGTGGGCCTCAACCACTACCTGAAATACTACTGCCTGGCGCAGTATTCGTGGTTCAAAGAGGAGCCACTGGAGGTGCCCACCACGATGCCCAAGGTGCCCGAGAAGGTGAGCCTCACAGCACGGGTACCCGAGCGTTTCTTCCTCAACTACTGCACCTACGGCTACACTATGCCCTGGTGGGGTTGGGAACAATGGGAGCACTTCATCGACTGGATGGCCCTGCAGGGCATCAACCTGCCGCTGGCTATCACGGGTCAGGAGGCTGTGTGGTACGAGGTGTGGAGCGAGATGGGCCTCACCGACGAGGAGATACGCAGCTACTTCACCGGTCCTGCGCACCTCCCCTGGCACCGCATGCAGAACATCGACCGCTGGGGCGGTCCGCTGCTCATGGGATGGCTCGAGAACCAGAAAGAGCTGCAGAAGCGTATTGTCGCCCGCGAGCGGGAACTCAATATGAAGCCCGTGCTGCCTGGTTTTGCCGGTCATGTGCCGCCCTGCATCAAACGTATCCACCCCGACGCACCGCTGGCCTCACTTGGCGACTGGGCGGGATTCGACAGCAGCTGCTGGTGCCAGTTCCTCGACCCCGAAAGTCCCCTCTATGCCGAAATACAGAAGCGTTTTATCGACAAAGAGATAGAGATGTTCGGCACCGACCATATCTACGGCATCGACATCTTCAACGAGATGATACCCCCCAGCTGGGAGCCCGAATACCTGGGTCGTGTGAGCCGTCAGGTGTATGAGTCGCTCGTCGCCGCCGACCCCGACGCCACCTGGCTCGAGATGACGTGGCTCTTCTGGAACGAGCGGCAGTATTGGGAGGTCGACAACCGCATCGAGGCCTACATCACCTCGATGCCCAAGGAGCGGCGCCTGCTGCTCGACTACTACTGCGAGCGGCAACCCGTGTGGGAGCGCACCGACGCCTATCACGGCGTGCCCTATATCTGGTGCTACCTCGGCAACTTCGGCGGCAACTCGATGCTGGCTGGCAACCTCGACACCGTCAACGTCCGCATCGAGCGTGCCTTCGAGCGTGGCGGAAGCAACTTCGTGGGCATCGGCTCCACCCTCGAGGGCTTCGACTGCAACCCCTTCATGTACGAGTATGTCTTCGAGAAAGCATGGGACAACCCGTTGACCAAGGACGTGCCCGCCTGGGTGGAACGCCTCGCCGACCAACGGGCAGGCAAGGTGGACGAAGCGATGCGGGCGGCGTGGAAATTGCTGGCCGACAGCGTATACAACAAGGTATCCTCGCCTGGCCAGACGGTGCGCATCAACCAGCGCCCCACAATGGGCGACATCAAGGAATACAAGCAATATTATATCGCGCCGACCTACCGCTACAATAACCTCGACCTGCTGCGGGTACTCGACCATCTGCTGGCTGCCGACGGCGATTCACGCACTCGTCATTTCGACATCGTCAATATCACACGTCAGCTGCTGGGCAACTACTTCGGCGACCTCTATGCCGACTATGTGAAAGCCTATAAGGAGAAAGATTACGACCGTTTGCACGCGATTGAGCAGCGTATGACCGCCATCCTCGACGACACCGACTCGCTGCTGGCCACCGAGAGCGCCTTCCTGCTGGGCCGCTGGATACGCGACGCCCGCGCCATCGGCACCACCGACGAGGAGAGTGACTACTACGAGAGCAACGCCCGCAACCTCATCACCACCTGGGGCGAGGAGGACGCCCTGCTCAACGAGTACGGCAGCCGCGCGTGGGCGGGCCTCACCAAGACCTACTACGCCTACCGCTGGCGCGAGTTCTTCAAAGAGGTGAATGCAGCAATCAAGGCAGGCGTGCCCTTCGACGAAAAAGCCTACCACGACCGTATCTGCAAATACGAGGGGCAGTGGTGGCGAGAGAGAATTGGCAAATTCAGCCCCACGCCGAACGGCGACGGGGTGGAGTTGGCACGCGAGATTGCCGCGAAATACCGTCAGGAATTAGAGGCTAGGTATACGTCAAAGTAGCGTTGAGCGGAGAACAACCGCCACCGCCTCGCAGTACCGCTGCAGGGTGGTGGCTTTCATGATGGCCTTCTTCTGCTTGTGGGGGATATCAAGATACTCCCAGAAGGCGTGGAGGCGTGAGAGAATCTGACTGTCGCCGCATAGGTGCTCCGTCGCGTGTCGGTAGATTCTATCGTGCATCGCCTTGATGACCTCGTGAGGCTCTTTGTCGACGAGCATCCACGGCCGAGCCAGCAATCCTCGACCAAACATTATTCCTTTTACGTTTTCCGCTTTCCACTTTCCGCTTTCCACTTCCATTATATCCCCGTTATACACCATCGGCTGCCGGCACACTTCCACAAATCGCATAAAAGCCTCCTTGTCGGCCGTCCCTTTATATTGCTGTTTCCCTAATCGTGGATGTAGCGTGACGTGCACCAACGGCATGTCGTTGATAATCGGCATCACCGCCAGCCCTTCCTCATCGCTCTCCTGTCCCAGCCGCATCTTGACGGAGAAGGTCACCTCGGGGCGACGGAGCATCTCCTTCTGTATCTCTTCTATGTGTTCGGGGTGTTGCAAAAGTCCGCTTCCTCGCCCGGCTTTCACCTGCATGGGGAACGGGCATCCCATATTGAGGTCTATCCTACCCCACCCCTGCCCTTGCAACGCATCGCAGAGGCGGGCGAACTCGTCGCCGCCAGCGGCTATCACCTGCGGCACCGTGGGCACGCCTGCGTTGGCGACCGGGTCGGTGTCGCGCAGGTCCTTCCGTCGCACCTCTCCTTTCTCAATCCGCACAAACGGCGTATAGTACTCGTCCACCCCGCCGACGCACTCATGATGCACCCGACGGTAGACGGCGTCGGTATAGCCCTGCAACGGCGCAAAAGCGATATACATGCTGACTATTCGTAGTGGCGGATGCGGACGTCGATACCTGACAGCTGGGCGGGGATGCCGCTGACGTCGGTGTCGCCGTAGTGGTAGGGGAAGAGTACTTTGGGGTTGACAAGCTTGGCGGCGCGGACCAGCTGCTCAGGGGTCATGGTGTAGGGCTGGTTGCAAGGGAGGAAGGCGATGTCGATGTCTTTGATGTCGGCCATCTCGGGGATGTCCTCGGTGTCGCCGGCGATGTAGATGCGTAGGCCGTCGAGGGTGAGGATGTAGCCGTTGTCGCGTCCCTTGGGGTGGAACTGCTCACGTCCCTCGGTGGTGTTGTAGGCAGGGACGGCTTCGAGCACGATGCCGTCGGCGAGCTGCTGGCTGTCGCCGTTGGACATGGCGGTGCCGGCACCAGACATTTCCACGCAGCGCGGGTTCGAGACGAGCAGCGTGCTGTCGGCGGTGAGCTGGCGGATGGCGGCGGTGTCGAAGTGGTCGAAGTGCTCGTGTGTGACGAGGAGGATGTCGGCCTTGGGCATGGTGGTGTAGTCCACCGTGCGGCCACGCAGGTTGGAGCAGGGGTCGATGTAGATGTTCTGTCCGTCGTATTCGATGCGTATGCTGGAGTGCATCAAGGCGTGGAGCTTGACCAGCGTGCCGCCGGTGGTGACAAAGATGTCGGTCTCTACGGTGGTCGTAGGCTTGCAGGCTTTCTGCCAGGCGAGGATGCCGCCGTCGAGGTTGTACACCGTGCAGCCGTTGGCGGCGAGCTGTGCGGCGGCCATCATGCTGCGCTTGCCACCCCGACAGTAGACGGCCACCGTGCCTTCGATACCTTTGATGCGCTCCGCGAAGTCGGCGGCTTTGACATTGATGTTCTCTGCGCCGGCAAGGTGCCCTTCGGAGTATTCTTCCGGTGTGCGCACGTCGATGAGG
>JAFXUY010000142.1 GCA_017524785.1 Bacteroidales bacterium
GCGAAGTCGAGGTAGACGGCCAGGCCGGTGGGGCCTACGCCGTAGCCGGCATCACAGCGCTCCTTGGCGGCGCGGCTAGCCACGTCGCGGGGCACCAGGTTGCCGAAGGCCGGGTAGCGGCGCTCGAGGTAGTAGTCGCGGTCCTCCTCGGCGATGTCGAGGGCGTTCTTCTCGCCGCGGCGTATGGCCTCGGCGTCCTCTTTCTTCTTGGGCACCCAGATGCGGCCGTCGTTGCGGAGGCTTTCGCTCATGAGGGTGAGCTTCGACTGGTAGTCGCCGTGGACGGGTATGCAGGTGGGGTGTATCTGCACGTAGCAGGGGTTGGCGAAGGCGGCGCCGCGGCGGTGGCATACCCAGGCGGCGCTGCCGTTGCTGTTCATGGCGTTGGTGGAGAGGTAGTAGACGTTGCCGTAGCCGCCCGAGGCCACCACGACGGCGTGGGCGGCATAGCGCTCGAGCTCGCCGGTGACGAGGTTGCGGACTATGATGCCGCGGGCGCGGCCGTCCTTGACGACGACGTCCATCATCTCGTGGCGCTCGTGGAGCACCACGGTGCCACGGGCTATCTCGCGGCTCAGGGCACCGTAGGCGCCCAGCAGCAGCTGCTGGCCCGTCTGGCCACGGGCGTAGAAGGTTCTAGAAACCTGCGCGCCGCCGAACGAGCGGTTGTCGAGCAGGCCGCTATAGTCGCGGGCGAAGGGCACACCCTGCGCCACACACTGGTCGATGATGTCGCCGCTGACCTCGGCCAGACGGTAGACGTTGGCCTCGCGGGCGCGGTAGTCGCCGCCCTTGATGGTGTCTTTGAACAGACGCTCCACACTGTCGCCGTCGTTCTGATAGTTCTTGGCGGCGTTGATGCCGCCCTGGGCGGCGATGGAGTGGGCGCGGCGCGGCGAGTCCTGGATGCAGAAGATGTCCACATGGAATCCCAGCGCACCGAGCGAGGCGGCGGCCGAGGCACCGGCAAGACCGGTACCGACGACAATGATGTCAAGCTTGCGCTTGTTGGCCGGGTTCACCAGCTTCTGCGCTGCCTTGTAATTGGTCCACTTCTGAGCGAGCGGGCCTTCGGGTATTTTGGAGTCTAATATCATATCAATCAGCCTCACCCTTAACCTCTCTCCGCTCGGAGAGGGAAATGGGTACCATGGCTGTCGGTTTTTATTGGTTATTCATTTTTTTTCACAATCTTTTTCATTCTACCCCCCTCTCCGCCCGGAGAGGGGACGGGGGTGAGGTTTTTATAATCCCAGGTAAACCAGTATCGGCACCACAGTGAACATCAACACCACAACCCAGGTGTATATCTTGCCAAGCACCTCGATGATGCCATTGTACTTGTAGTTGTTCAGGCCGAGAGTCTGGAAGGCCGAGGGGAAGGCGTGGCGCAGGTGCAGAAACACCACGAAGAAGAAGACCAGATAGCCCAGCACAATATGCCAGTGGCTGAACTTCTCACGTGCCATGTAGTAGAAGTCGGGCTCGGGGTCACTTTCGGGGAGAGCCTTGCGCAGCGTCTGCCGCTCGTCGTAGGTCAGGTGGCGTATCCACTTGCCGTCGGCGCTGACGTTGCCCTCCTCCTGCGCACGCTGCACAATGTTGATGACACCCAGCTTGTCGCGCATTCCTTCGATGAACTCGGTCACCTCGCTGGCATCGCCGTTCTCGCCGGCATACATCATCGCCTCGGACTCCATCTCGTCAATGAACTCCTCGGGGGTCATGCCCATCTGCTGTGCATAGTTGACAAGTCCCATAACCTCCTCGCTGGCAAGTTTCTCGGTCTTGACCATATACTCGCCTTTCATAATTCCAATCTTCACAAAATAGAAGTCGGCGAAATGCATCAGCAGGCAGAGAAATATCAAGATGCCGCTCAATATCATCAGCTTCGAGGTGGTGTGGGTCTTCGACCGCTGGGGCTTGTGGTAGTTCACCGGACGGGCCCGCTTGTTGGTAATGGCCAGCCAAATCGTCATAATGATGTGCAGCAGGAAGCATCCCAACAGCGCTATCTCGAATACTTTGACAATCCAGTTGGTGCCCATGAAGTGGCAGAATGCAGAGTACCATGCACCGTCGTCGTGGCGCAGGATGAGGAGGTTGGCTGCTGCATGGAACAGCAGGAAGACCAGCAGGAACGCGCCGAGCAGCGCGACGAGAATCTTCTTCGAAATCGACTGTACTTTAGGTATGTTCATATTTTTTTTGTGTTAATTTTGCCAATCCATATCAGGGCATTACATCAACAACAGCACTTACCCACAGCATTTTACCGTCGGCAATGCCCTAATGTTCACTCTGCAAATATAGGCATTTTATCCGAATCTACCAAATGTCTTGCACACAAAACTCATTTTTTTCACCTGACATGAAACAAAAAAAGCATTTATGCGTTAATTGTATTACTTATGAAAAAAGACAGTTTTTACCAACTTGGCGAAATGCTTGCCAAGGGCATGAATATAAGGGCTGATATTGTGCCGGTTATCGCTGCCGACGACGAGGACATGCTGCTGCATGACGACTCTATCGAGCAGCAGATGCCTGTGCTGCCGGTGATGGACCAGGTGCTGTTCCCCGGAGTGCTGACACCCATCGCGGCACGCCGTCCCAAGTCGCGCCAGCTGCTTGAAGACATCAGCCATTCGGGCAAGCACCTGCTGGTCTTCGCCCAGAAAACCGACAACGACGAGCCTACCGAGGCCGACCTCTACCCCGTCGGCGTGGTGGCGCGTGTGCTCAAGGTGTTCAACTTCCGCGAGGATATCTCCGTGGCCATCCTTCAAGGCATCGTGCGCTGCCACTCGCTGCAGGTGACCACCCACACGCCCTACATGATAGGCAGCGTCGAGCAGGCCCCCGAGAGCGACGCCGGCACCACCTCGTCTATCTTCAAGAAGAAGGTCAAGGTGCTGCGCAAGCAGTATGCCGAGGTGATGCGCGCCCACTCCCAGGACGAGGATATCGCCACCATGATGTCGAACATCGGCAGCGACAAGATTTTCATCAACTTCGCCTCCACCAACGTCGATGTCGACGTCGAGACCAAGTACAGCCTGCTGGCCACCGACAACTACACCACCCGTGTCGACATGCTGCTTGAACAGCTGAGCGCCCTGCGCAGCATCGACGACCTGCGCCGCGAAATCGACGAGAAGACGCGCGACACCGTGGAACGCCAGCAGCGCGAGTACTAC
>JAFXUY010000143.1 GCA_017524785.1 Bacteroidales bacterium
CGACAGGCTGCGGCCGTCCTTGGTGCCTTCTTCAGAGCGGGCGAGGACAAGGTGGATGTCCGAGTCGCCGTTGGTGATGAAGCGCTTCACGCCGTTCAGGCGCCAGCAGTTCTCTTTCTCGTCGAAGGTGGCTTTCAGCATCACGCGCTGCAGGTCGCTGCCGGCGTCGGGCTCGGTGAGGTCCATGCTCATGGTCTCGCCGGCGCAGATGCGCGGTATGTATTTCTGGCGCTGCTCTTCGCTGGCGAACTCGTAAAGAGTGTCTATGCAGCTCTGCAGGCTCCAGATGTTCTGGAAGCCGGCGTCGCTGGCGCTTATCACTTCGCTCATCATAGAGAACACCACCATGGGCAGGTTCAGTCCGCCATAGCGGCGCGGCATCGAGACACCGTAGAGGCCAGCCTTGCGGGTGACGTTGAGGTTCTCGAAGGTCTTCGAGGCGTAAATCATGCGGCCGTTCTCGAGGTGCGGACCCTCAAGGTCGACGCTCTCCGAGTTGGGCTCTATGACGTTGGCCGCCACATCGCCCGTGATGTCGAGGATGCGGCGATAGTTTTCTATGGCGTCCTCGTGGTCCACGGGGGCGTAGTCGAACTCTTTGGCGTCCTTGAAGCCGTCTTCTTTCAGCTCCACCAGGCGTTTCATCAGCGGATGGTTCAGGTGGAAGTCAATTTCAGGATGGTCGGTATAGTAGTTTGCCATGGCTTTACTTGCTATTCTGTTTGTAATACTTAATCATTTTCGGGACGACATCCTCGACGGTGCCGGTAATCACATAGTCGGCAATCTTGTTGATGGGGGCCTCGGGGTCGCTGTTGATGCTTATGATGATGCCCGAGTCCTGCATGCCGGCGATGTGCTGTATCTGGCCGCTGATGCCGCAGGCTATGTACACCTTGGGGTGCACCGTTACGCCCGTCTGGCCAATCTGGCGGTCGTTGTCAATCCAGCCGGCGTCGACGGCGGCGCGGCTGCCGCCAACCTCGCCGTGCAGCACCTTGGCAAGCTCGAAGAGCATGTCGAAGCCTTCCTTCGAGCCTACGCCGTAGCCGCCGGAGACAACGATGGGGGCGCCTTTGAGGTTGTGCTTGGCAGCCTCCACGTGGTGGTCGAGCACGCGCACCACGAAAGCCTCGGGGCTTACGTATTTGCCCACTTCGGGGTATACCACTTCCTTCTTGCAGCTGCCCTCGTAGACGGCTTTCTGCATGACGCCGCTGCGCACCGTTGCCATCTGCGGACGGTGGTCGGGGTTGACGATGGTGGCAACGATATTGCCGCCGAAGGCGGGACGTATCTGGTAGAGCAGGTTCTCATAGGTCTTGCCGCTTTTCTTGTCCTCGTAGGGGCCAATCTCAAGCTGTGTGCAGTCGGCGGTGAGGCCGCTGGTGAGGCTCGACGAGACGCGCGGACCCAGGTCGCGGCCGATGACGGTGGCGCCCATCAGGCATATCTGCGGCTGCTCCTCCTTGAAGAGGTTCACCACGATGTCGGTGTGCGGTGCCGAAGTGTAGGGGAATAGTTCGGGGGCGTCGAAGACGAAGAGCTTGTCGACGCCGTAGGGCAGCACCTGCTCTTCAACCTTGCCTTTGATGCCGGTGCCTATGGCCACGGCATGGAGCTCCACGCCAAGTTCGTTGGCCAACTTGCGGCCCTTGGTCAGAAGTTCCTGAGAGACCTCGCGCACCTCGGTGCCCTCAATCTCGATATATACGAATACGTTGTTCATCAGCCAATAATCTTTTCGTTCAACAATTCTTGTATGAGGGCGTTGATGTCCTCGTCCTTTGCCGTGAGGGTCTTGCTTTCCTTGGCTTGGAAGGCGATGCTCTGCACTTCTTTCACCTTGGTGGGCGAGCCGCTCATGCCGCACTGGCTGGGGTCGCCGTCCACGTCGGCCACGCTCCACTGCGTGAGGTTCAGGTACGGGCGCTCGGCGCGCAGGGCCTTGCGGCTGTCGTCGTCGGCCACTTCGAGCGGGCAGGCGGCATACTTGTATTTCATCACCAGCTTGGCGTTGGCGGGGCGGCACTCGGCGGCGCTGCCGTTCACGGTAACCACCAGGGGCAGCGGTGCTTCCACCACCTCGACGCCGCCGTCGATCATGCGGCGTATGGTGGCCTTGCCGTTTTCAACTTTTAGTATCTCTTCGGCGTAGGTCACCTGGTTCAATCCCAGCTTCTGTGCCACCTGCGGGCCCACCTGTGCCGTGTCGCCGTCGATGGCCTGGCGGCCGCCGATGACGAGGTCCACGTCGCCAATCTTCATGATGGCTGTGGCCAGGGCATAGCTGGTGGCCAGCGTGTCGGCACCGGCGAAGAGGCGGTCGGTAAGCAGCCAGCCGGTGTCGGCACCGCGGTAGAGGCCTTCGCGGATAATCTCGCCGGCGCGCGGCGGACCCATGGTCAGCAAGCCCACGGTGGTGCCGGGGTTCTGTTCCTTTATGCGGAGCGCCTGCTCCAGTGCATTGAGGTCTTCGGGATTAAAAATAGCGGGCAGCGCGGCACGGTTCACCGTACCCTCGGCTGTCATAGCATCCTTGCCAACATTCCTTGTGTCAGGCACTTGCTTGGCAAGTACAACGATTTTCAAACTCATAGTCTAGCATAGTTTTTAAAATGCAAAGATACGCTTTTTTTATATTATGGAACAAAAAATATATTCGTCACCGCTTTTTTTAACGTTTTGCAGTGCCGTTCGGGCCCTCTGGAAAAGCTTTCAAAAAATGAAAAAAAAGTCATTTTTGCCCCATTTTTGGCCTAGGAGACACCCCCTGGAAATCAGCACCTAACAGGGACCAACTCCTACTCAACGCCTACTCATCGTTTTGTCATCGCCTATTCATCGTTTAGTATAGTAAGAGATGGTTACTCTTTCAATCGGCAATGATACGGCTTCATGTACTCTTTCACCCCACCTCACCCCTAGTTTGACCCCACCATGACCCCCACATTCCTAGTGGTACTACCATTTCACCCGTGTTTTCACCATATCGGATTGCCCTATGATATGTTAAAAATCCATAAACTTTGTTAACGTTTGTCCTGTTTCGTCCTTTTCTTTACATTAGTTTATGTATGAGGCAAAAATAAAAAAACGCTACCAATAAATAAAAAAAAGTGTATATTTGCACATGAAAGAACGGTGCACACACCAAATGGCACATATCTCTAATTTGCTAAAATTCAAGCATGAATATATAAATTCAACCATTATGAAGAAGGTGTATTTTCTGTTTGCAGTGCTGCTCGCGCCAATCGTAGCTCTGCACGGCCAGGAAAAAATAGAGAGTATTTTTAAAATGTATGGCGAGCATTCCATTATCCGAGAGATTAACGATGGCAAATGGATGGTTTGTAGCGATAATGGTAGCCCAAAGTTCTTGAAGGTAGAGGACGGTGTGTCGAATGTGGATGTCTTGTTGTTTCCCAACGAGATTATATCGGTGTCGGACTTTGTGATATACAGAAACGCAGTGTATTTCTGTGGCAAACTCCGCAATGGGGTGCCAACAATGGGGCATTTCAGTCTGTCGTCGTTCCCAACATCCACGGTGTACTATAGCGAAATGACAAATGTCGACACGTTGATTGCTATCCAAGTGATGGATTATGAGGCATCAGGCAGTGGTCACGTTGTAATGATTGGTCGACAAAATGATGTGGGTATTTTGGTCGATGCAATGCCGACAACCAACGGCTGGGACACCTACTATATACTGCTGCTAACCAAACAAAATAATTACACTGTTCACACTGATTTGGCAATAACCGACGGACATGTAGTGGTGACGTCGTACAATACCAAGATTGAGCAGGAGGTAGACATGGATACACTAATTGCTCTAGCCCAGGGCTATATTTGGTTCATCGATAGACCCGTATCGGCCGGCACTTCGCTTGCGGCAAGCACGCCCTATTACATCCATGTACCCGATATTAAACGCAACAGTCCGTTTATTGTCGCGGACCGTGAAGGTGATGCCTGTGTGGCGGCGACGGTGGCGTTTGTGTATAATGGAATATCTTATGTCCCCGGAATAAATGTATATGACTGTACCGGCGCAAGTGTGACGGATAAGGTGCGGATAAAAGGCATTACAAGTATCGACATGCTGAGAGACATCTGTTATGACAGTTTGAGCCGTACAACAGAGTTGCTGACATTACGCAGGATGAGCAACGTCGATGAGAGTCGCATATACACGCTTAAACAGGGGTTGCAACGTATTGTAAAAGGACACCGTTATCCCGACCAACGGTTGAACTCGTTGATAAACCAGTCGCAAAACAGCAACCTGTTTATTGGTTCGGGAATTGACATTCGTGATGAAATGAATTTGTACTTGTACCGCTACAACAATACCGACACAGGGACTTGTACCCATGGCATTGAATGCCCTGTGGAAGAGTTGGAGTGTGAAAAATGTATTGAGGGAAAAACCGTGCCTTTCCACAGTCTACGTGAGGTATTGTCAGTATCTCCCGGAAATATGGATACGGATATTAATACAACATGCGAATATGAAAATTGAAGGAGACCATATATGAAAAGGATAATATTTATATTGACAGCTGTGTTCGCAGTGACTGGAGCCATCGCGCAGGACACGATACGTACATGCCTGCCGTTCGACAATTACCTTTATAACTACTGGCACAATTTTAAGGAGGGCGATAGTGTAATCTGTAATTCATCGGTCTGCTATCCTTTTTTGGCTTCCATGGGAATTGTGATGTACAATTACGACACTTTGCCAATATATGGTGTGGCAGTAGGTGTTGATTTAAATCCTGCTCCGGATAGGTCATTTTATGATTCTGAACGCGGTTGGTACATGGTTCCTGGTGACACATCATTAGATGAATCGTATATTCATTTTCTGTTCATGCAGGTGGATGGAGATTCCGTATATGAAGCCAGCGACAGTTTGTTGCTGCATATGAAATTTGCAAGAGTTTCTTACTATATTGATGATGGTTTTGTGTCTCTATATAGCCATAGCCCACGGGGGGAACCCTGCCCAATATTTCCTGTCTATGAGTTGTATTTCGACAGTGCAATCACTGTATACGATACATTCTACCTTATCGGGAGAAACCATTCGGATGAATGTGATGAAGAAGAACGCAATTTGTATCCGAATATATGGGTTGCCGGGAGGTCTTATACAAATACCGTGCAAAGATATGTAGTTGTCAGATGGCCTCCGTTTGTCCCGCCATTCCCAGCACCGTGGATAATAGATGATGGATGGCAAGAACACGAAGGTCGTGCTTGGCAGTGGCTGTTTCCCATCCTGACGCCCAATCCCGACACAAATAACTATGTGCCCGACGACAGCACGCAGACCGATGTGCAGCTGGCTGCATGGGAGCGTTATGTGGCCGTGCAGCCCAATCCCGCCACCGACAAGGCTACGGTGCTGTCGAGCGTGGGATTGAAAGGGGTCGAGGTGTTCGACATGTCGGGCAATCGAGTGCTGCGGCTTGAGGCCTCGGGACTTTCGGCAAAGCTCGACGTGGGTACGCTGCCCCGCGGCACTTATATTGTGCGCGTACAAACGCCGATTGGCACCACTGCGCGCAAACTGCTGCTAAAGTAGCTGTATCCATTTTTTTTTGGCCACATTGTGGAAATTGTGTATTTTTGCATTTTGGAAATAATGCAGAGATAGACGATGAATATAATAATAGCCGGCGACGGCGAGGTGGGTGTCTACCTGGCCAAGTCGCTCTCGGAATTGGACTATAACATCACTGTGGTCGACCCACATGCGGATATGCTGAGCCGTCTGGAGAACGAGACGGATTTGATGACTGTGGCGGGTAGCGCCACGTCGCCGCAGGTGCTCAAGGATGCCGGTGTGGGAGAGTGCGACCTATTCCTGGCGGTGCTGCACGACGAGAGTGTGAACCTGATGAGCTGCATACTGGCCAAGAAACTGAAGGCCAAGAAGACGGTGGCCCGCATCACCAATGTGGAGCTGCTGGCACCGAAGATGCGCGACATGATGCGCGACCTCGGGGTTGACGAAATGGTGTGCCCCGAACGCATTGCCGCCAAGGAGATTACCAACCTGCTAAACAACAGCGCCGCTGCCGAGTTCTTCGATTTCAGCGGCGGACTGCTCACTATGTATGTGATAAGGCTCGAGGCCGGCAGTCCGGTGGTGGACCATGCCGTGAAGGACCTCGTAGAGACCTACAAAGACCTGCAGGTGAAGGTTGTGGCCTTGCTGCGTGGCGGCGAGACCATCATCCCGCACGGCGACACTGTGTTCCACGCAGGCGACATGGCCTACATCATTGGCCGCGCCAACCAGGTGGAGACTATCAACCATGTGGCCGGCAAGAAGGCTGTGGACATAAAGCGCGTGATGATTGCCGGTGGCGGCCGTGTTGGCCGCTATGCTGCCGACACATTGCAGGAACGGCTGAAGATAACCCTCATCGAGGAGAACCGCCAGAGGGCCGAAGCCCTCAGCGCCGAACTGGCCGACACGCTGATAATCAACGGCGACGCTACCAATATCGAGCTGCTGAAGGAAGAGGGCCTGCAGGACGTGGATGCCTTCATCGGCGTTACCAACTCGAGCGAGACCAACGTGCTCACCTGTCTGCATGCCAAGCGTCTCGGGGTGAAGCGCACCATTGCCCTGGTGGACAATACCGGCTTCATAACCATTTCGCAGGATATAGGCATCGACACTATCATCAACCGCAAGCTCATCACGGCCAGCTATATAGCGCGTTTTATAGTGAAGGGCGACGCTGTGAGCAGCAAGTGGTTGAGCGGTACCAACGCCGAGGTGCTGGAGCTGGTGGTGGGCAAGTGGGCCCCCGCCACGCGCAAGCCCATAGGACAGCTGGATATACCGCATGGCGCCACGGTGGGCGGCATAATCCGCGGCCGCGAGACCCTGCTGCCGAGCCGCGAGATGCAACTGAAACATGGCGACAAGGTGGTGATATTCTCCCTGCCGTCGGTCATGACTGCCATGGTTAAACTGTTCGACTGATGAACTACAGGCTTGTGGCGAGGTTGACGGGCATGTTGCTGCTGCTGCTGGCGGCGGCAATGCTGCTGCCTGTCGCCGTGAGCCTGCATTTCCATGACGGAGCCTTGCCGGGACTGATATTTTCGGGCTGTGTGATGGCTGCGGTGGGCCTGCTGCTGCGCAGCGTGGTGGGCCGCGGTGCCAGCCTGGAGCTGCACGAGAGGGAGAGCTACTGGATAACCGCCTCGGTGTGGATAGTGGTGCCGTTGATAGGTGCGTTGCCATATCTGCTGACTGGCTCTTTGAGTGATATTACCGATGCCGTGTTCGAGTCGGTGAGCGGCTTCACCACAACAGGTTCGTCGGTGGTGCCCGATCCTGCCCGGCTGCCGCAGGGTCTGCTGGTGTGGCGGTCGATGACACAATGGATTGGAGGCTTGGGCCTGATACTCTTCGTGGTGGCGCTGCAGCGACGGCTGCGAGGCAGCACGCTGGCGCTCTATGGCGCCGAGTTCTCGGGCACGCAGCAGCGCAGGCTGCATCCCAAGATAGCCACCTCGGTGACACGCCTGTGGGGTATCTACCTCGGAACCACAATAGTCTTGATAGTGCTGCTGGCCCTGGCGGGCAATGGCATAGTGGATTCGTTCTGCCTGGCGTTGAGCACCGTGTCGACGGGAGGCTTCATGACCTCGGCCGGCGGGCTCGACGGCTACAGCGGCCTGACGCTGGGACTGATAACGCTGTTCATGTTCCTCAGCGGTGTCGGCGTGGCGCTGCTCTACAACTTCTTCACCTTCCACTGGCGTCGTCTGCGGCGCAACGACGAGTTCATCGTCTATGCTGCTGTCTATGTCATTGCCGTAGCGGCATGTGCCGTATCGTTCGGCCTCAATGGCAACGGACTTGGTGTGAGTGTCACTTATTCGCTGTTCCATGTGGCTTCGACGGTGAGCACCTGCGGCTTCTACGCTACAGGTCCGTCGCAGTGGCCTTTTGCTGCCTCGGTGGTTACTTTCCTGCTGATACTCAGCGGTGCCATGGCAGGTTCGACAGGTGGCGGAATCAAGCTGCGACGCCTGATGACGCTGGCGTTGTATCTGCGCAACTATTTCACGCGTATGCTGCACCCCAATGCTGTGTTCACAATCAGAATCGACCGTCAGGTCGTGCCGTCGGACTATGTGCACAAAATCTTCGGTTTTGTATTTCTCTACATATTGTTTATAATCTTCGGCGCCTTTGCTCTGACGCTTTGCGGCAGCGGCATTGCCGATGCCTTCTGTCTGGCGGCGGCAAACATCAGCAACCTTGGACCGTCGCCGCTGATAAACACCATGGGGGCCAACCTCGAATATGCCCTGCTGCCCGAGGGGGCCAAGTGGACCTTGATGGTATTGATGCTTGCCGGACGCCTTGAAATATTCGCCCTGCTGGCCATTGTCACACCTGCATATTGGAAAAAGAGATGAAGTGGAACGACATAAAGGCTGTGCTGCGGCTGATAGGCATACTGCTTGTGGCCGAAGGGGTGCTTATGGGCTTCTGTCTGGTGCCTGCGGTGCATTTTGCCGACGGCACGGTGGCGGCAATCTCGATATGCACGGCGGTGACTCTGGCTTTCGGCGGCGTGCTGTGGGCATGCTTCCGCCGCTATCGCCGCATAGGCGACCGCCGTATGGCCTACCTGTTGGTGGTGCTGCTGTGGCTCACACTTACGGTCTTCGCCACATTGCCGCTGCTTTTCACGGGGGCTACGCATAGCATCACACGGGCCTTCTTCGAGGCCATGAGCGGCCTCACCTCCACGGGTGCCACGGTGTTCTCCGACGTCGAGGGCCTGCCAGCCTCGGTGCTGCTGTGGCGCTCTATGATGCAGTGGTTCGGCGGCTTCGGCATAGTGCTGTTGGTGGTGGCCCTGTCGTCGCGGCTGGGTATCAACAAGTATGCCCTTTACACAGCCGAGGCGTCGGGGGCCGACAACTCGGGCCGCAGGGTGGTGAGCACCGTGGTGGCCGTGCGCCGCACGCTGGCGGTGTATCTTATAGCCACCGCGGTCTTTATAGCCTTGCTGTGGGCGAGTGGCATGCAGATGTGGGATGCCGTGAACCTTACGTTCACCAACATCTCGTCGGGTGGTTTCTCGGTCAATGGCGACAGCATAGCATCGGTAACACACCTGCAGCAGTATATACTTGCTGTGGCAATGCTGCTGAGCGGTGTCAACTTTACACTGCTCTACCTCATCTTTACCTTCCGCTGGCGCCAGATAGGGCATAAGATTGAGCAGTTTGGCTTCTACCTGGCTCTCTACATACTTTCGGTTGCTTTTGTTGTCGGCAGCCTGCACTGGCATAGCGGCATAGGCTGGAGCGATGCTGTGCGTCTAGGCACCGTGCAGACCATCAGCGCACTGACTACGACTGGCTCTGTTGTGGCCGACACCACGCTGTGGTGGACGCCGGTGTGCTTCCTGCTGCTTATGCTGTCGGTGTGCGGCGGAATGGCAGGTTCCACCTCGGGCGGTTTGAAGATAATGCGTGTGCTGATATTGCTGCGCAATGTGCGTGGCATACTCTACAACCGCCTGCATCCCAACGCTGTGATGCCCATCAGGCTCAACGGCAATGTTGTCAGTGGACACATCCGCAGCAATGTGATGGTGATTTTCATGGTCTTCGGGCTGACGCTGCTGTTAGGCGTGATGCTGTTGATGCTTTGTGGCGTAAATGCCACCGAGGCCATAGGCGCGTCGGTAGGATGTCTGACTGGCTATGGCCCCGGTCTGGGGGCTTCGGGCGGTTTCGGCAGCTATGCAGCCTTCCCGTCGGTTGCCCTGTGGCTATGCTCGGTGCTGATGCTCATGGGCCGTCTGGAGTGCATGACGGTGTTGGTGCTCCTGCTGCCCAGGTTCTGGCGCAGGGGTTAGCCCTTTACCTCTTCCAGCAGTGCTTCGATGTTCGGGGTGATGATAATCTCCGTGCGGCGGTTCATTGCCTTGTGCTCAGGGCTGTCGTTGGCCACCTTGGGCGAGAACTCGCCGTGGCCGCAGGCCTCAATGCGCGAGGGGTTGATGCCCTTTCCGTGCTGCAGGAGCAACTTGACGATAGCCGTGGCGCGCATTACGCTGAGGTCCCAGTTGTCCTTGACTGCTGTCGAGCCGCGATAGGCGTCGTTGTCGGTGTGGCCTTCGACCATGATGTTCAGCGTGGAGTCTTGCTCAAGCACCTGTGCCAGCTGCTTGATGGCAGCAACGCCGTCCTTCGACACTGTCCAGCTGGCCGAGGGGAAGAGTAGTTTGTTCTCCATCGAGACGTATACCTTGCCGTCGCGAGTCTCAACGTTGAGACCTTTGTCGGCAAATCCCACGAGGGCTTTGGTCACCGAGTTGCGCACAGCGTCCAGTTCGCGCTCTTTGGCATCGAGCTTGGCCTTGGTGGCGGCTTCCTGCTGCTCAAGCTGTTTCTGTTTGGCAAGCAAGGCGGCCTCTTTGGCTTGGTATTCGCTGCGTTGCAGCAGGAAATTCTCCTGTTGCTCGGCCAACTGTATCTCTTTGGCTTGCAACTCGCGTTCCTTGTCGTTCAACTCCTTGGTGCGGGCGGTGAGCAGGTTCTGGGCACGTGTCAAGTCGCGGCTCTTGCCAGCCACCTCCTGCACGTAGTTCTCCATGGTGGTGTCGTAGTGCTGGTGCATCTGCTCGATGCGGCGTGTGAGGCTGTCGACCTTCGACTGGCAGGCCGACCGTGTCAGCGACATTTCAGACATGTCGTTTGTCAACTCCTGGTTCTGGCGACGCAGGTCGTTGTTGTCGGCACGCAACTCCACCAGCTCGGTTTGCGTCTGGTTGTAGAGTTTCGAGGTCTGGTCGTATTTGGCTTGCAGGGCTTCCATCTCGCTCAGCGACACACACGAGGAGAGGGCTAAAGCGGCAATGCCGCATAGAATGATGGCACGTTTCATTTCGTTGCTTTTATTAATTTCTGAAAATATATAACGCGATTAAAATATTTTTCGTATTTTTGCACTCGCTTTTTTGTGAAAAAGAGATGTGGTGAACTTCTACAAGAACATACATCGTTGGCGTCTGCGCCACATCAGCGAGCCAGTGTTCGTGATGCTGCTTGCTGTCGTCGTGGGTCTGCTCAGTGGCTTGGCGGCAGTGCTGCTCAAGACGGTGGTGCACTATGCCGGCGCTCTTGTGACACGCCTCTCCACCGGCAGCTGGCATGTGCTTACTGGCCACTGGCAGCTGCTGCTTATCTTCTCCTTGCCGCTCATCGGCATCCTGCTCACTGTGCTATATGTTCGCTATATCGTCAAAGGCGACATCGGGCACGGCCTGCCGTCGGTGTTGCTGGCCATCAGTCGCAACCGCTCCGAGTTGCCGCCCAAGAACATGTACACCTCGCTCATTGCTTCCACGCTCACCGTTGCCTTCGGCGGTTCGGTAGGTCTCGAGGCGCCCATAGCCTCCACCGGTTCGGCCATTGGCAGCAATGTGGGCCGCTGGTTCCGCCTCTCGCCCAAGAGCGTGCGTCTGTTGCTGGGCTGCGGTGCCGCAGGAGCCATAGCGGGCATCTTCAAGGCTCCCTTCGCGGGTGTGCTCTTTGTGCTCGAAGTGTTCATGTTCGACCTCACTGCCACCACGGCTCTGCCACTCCTAATCGCAGCCCTCACAGCCTCCTCGGTGGCCTATTTCACCATGGGCACTGAGGTGCAATTCCAGTTCACGGTCGAAGCACCGTTCGCCCTCTCGCAGCTGCCGTTCTATGCTGTGCTGGGTGTCTTCTGCGCTATGGTATCGCTCTATTTCCTCAAGGTAACCGACAATGTCGAGGGATGGTTTGCCAAGCGCAAGAGTCCATGGGTCAAGATGCTAATCGGCGGTCTGGTGCTAGGCGTCATGGTGGTGCTCTTCCCGCCGCTCTACGGCGAAGGCTATGCGTCCCTCACCAACCTGCTGCACGGCAACCCCGACAGCCTCTTTGCCGGCACCATCTATAGCCAGTGGGCTGGCAACGCATGGGCTATCATAGCAGTGCTGTTTGTGCTAATCCTGCTCAAGGCCATTGCCACCGCCACCACCATCGGCAGCGGCGGCGTGGGTGGCACCTTCGGTCCATCGTTGGTGCTGGGAGGCCTCTCGGGCTATTTCGTTGCCACCCTGGGCAACCAGTTGGGTCTGCCGCCACAGGACACCGCCAACTTTGCCCTCGTGGGCATGGCTGCCGTTATGACCGGCGTGATGCACGCCCCGTTTATGGCCACATTCCTCATCGCCGACATCACCGGCGGCTACGGCCTGCTGGTGCCGCTGCTCACGGCCTCGGCAGTCACCTATCTCTGCATATCGCCCTTTGAGCGCCACAGCATCTATGCCCGCAAGCTTGCCGAGCACGGCGACCTGCTGACGCACGACAAGGACTCCTCGGCCTGGAATCTGATGAACATGCAGAGCCTCATCGAGACCAACTTCGTCATCGTTCGCAGCGGCGACCATCTGCGCGACCTTGTCGAGGCTATCAAGACCTCGCGTCGCAACCTCTTCCCTGTGTTGAGCGACGACGACAAGTTCCTCGGTGTCATCGTACTCGACGATGTCCGCAAGATAATCTTCAATGCCGATGTGTATGACAGTGTCACTGTCGACGACCTGATGCACCCCCTCTCCGAGGGCGACCTTGTGCGCAGCAGCGATTCGCTCACTGATGTCGTTGAGAAGTTCCGCATCGGCAACCGCTACAACCTTGTGGTCATCGACGACGAGCAGAACTACCTTGGCTTTATTTCCCGTGCCAACACCTTTAGCGCCTACCGTCGCTTCATCTCCGACACCAGCGAGGAATAGGGTTTCCTATTTTGTTTTGTGTGTTTTTTTGCCGTGAGTCTGTTGGCTTTCCATCTCGGTGCGGCCAAGGCGCCAGGTGAGTCCGAAACTGACATAGCGGCTGGTAAGGGTGCTTTCGTTGGAGGATGGGTTGTAGGGATTGATGCTCTCTCCACCGGTGTGTATGGTGTTGAACAGGTCGTTGACGTTGAGGAATAGCGAGAGATGGCGGTCGAAGAGGTCGATACTCAGACCACAGTCGAAACTGAAGAAGGGGTCAACCTCGGCCAGCAAGGTCTGAGTGCGACTGCGGTAGTTTGCATTGGCGAAAACTTGTAGTTTGTTCCACATCTTTGCCCAGAAGTTGAGTCGCAGCGAGTAGCAGAGTATCTCGTTTTCAGCCCATTTGCCAGGACGGTATTGCACTCGGTAGTAGTCGTCGAAGAGGTTGGCATAAAACCTTATGTTCATAAAATCGGTAGGTCGCAGGGTGGCGTTCAACCCGAGGCCGCCGTTGCGGGCGTCGCCAATGTTGAATGGCTGGCTGAAGACTACGATACGCCCGAATAGGTCACAGTAGGCAACGTCGGTGAGGGTGCCCGTTTGGTCGTGCAGCGAGTTATACCACGCGCTCAATCCGATGCTGCCAAGGTGGTCGAAATAGCGTTCCCAGCCAAGTTCGAGATTGTCGGTGTTGCCGCTCTTCAAATCGGGTTTGCCGGTGGTGTAGTTGTCGTAGCCATAGACTGTGAATTTTGTTAGTTGCGTTGCTGTGGGTGGGATGACGTAGTGGGTATAGCTGAATGTGAAGTTGTGCATCGTCTCGGTACTGTAGGATGCATGTACGGTAGGGCTTAAGGTGATGTAGTGTTTGTTCACGTCGTTGTCGGCAGACATGGGATATTGTAGGCGGTACCATGAGTTGTCGCAACTCAGTGAGGCACCGAGTGTGAAGCGGCCGAAATGGTGTTCTGCTCCTGCGTAGAACGAAAGCTCGTAGGTGCCGTTGGTGTAACGGTAACTGCGCAGCGAGTCGACGAGGCCGTCAATGGTTTCATCCACATTCTTGTGTTCTGGCGCAAGATTGGCCATAAAGCCGAAGTCCACTTCACCGTGATTGTTGTAGGGTAGCGCGATGTCAGCGGTGATGCCGTGCCACTGCGAGGGGTTGAACGTTGTACGAAGGCGGTTGAAATCGAGGGCAGTAAGGCTATCGTGGGTACGCAGGTCTCTGGCATAGGAACGGTTGCGTGTCAATGTGCCGGTGTAATCCACAAAAAGCATTCCGCCCAATGTGTCGAGTTTCTTCTCAAGCATAATTCCGAAAGCAGCGTCGGCCAACATGCTGCCGTTGCGCTGTATTTCGTTGTAAAAATACCGACCCGCGTTGCCGAGGAACTCGGTGCGCTCTGTGCGTCCATCGAGGCGGTTGCTGTCGTGAGATGCTGTTGTCCACAGCCAGAGGTTGACCAGCGTATTGCTGTCAATATTGTAGTCGAAATCCAGTCCGAAGTTGCCGTTGAGTGTACGGTTGTGGCTGTGCCCTTTGTTGCTGATGGTGGACGAGAGTGTGCTGTCGGGCGCCAGCAGACGGCTGTCGCTCGAGGCATCGCCGCTGTAGCTGTCGTAGTCGCCGCTTGCGAAGATGTTGAAACGCACCTTCTCGTTGCTCCACACATAGTCTACCCAAGGTCCGACTTGCGGCTTGCTATTGGCGTTCAAGCCCACGCAAAGCAGCTCGTTGCGTTTCACCTTGGCAGTGGTGACGATATTGACCACGCAGTTCTGAGTGTGGTATTTTGCCGAGGGATGGGCGATAACCTCGATGCGCTGCAGTGTGCCGGCGGGCAGCGACTTGAGATACTGTTTAAGGCTTTCGGCCTTGAGGTGCGACGGCTTGTTGTTTATCCAGATACTGACCTCGGCGCCGCCGCGATATTTAATGTTGCCCTCGGCATCCACCTCCACCCCTGGGGCGTTCTGTAGTGCGTCGGTGGCGTTGCCACTTTGCACGCTGGGGTCGTCGCCCACATTGTAGAACACTTTTTCTCCGTCGGCGCTGTAGAGTGGGCGGCTGGCGGTGATCTCTACCTCCTTCAGCAATGTGGCGTTGTCGGCAATCTCTATGGGGCCGAGGTCTGTATCCTGTGCAATGGTGATATCCAGCCAATAGGTTTCATGACCCACGGCGCTTATTCGTAAAAGGTATGTGTCTTCAAAAACGGTTAGCGAGAAGGTTCCGTCAAGGTCGCTGGTCGTACCATAGGCAAACGAACTGTCTGCGGCTTTCAGTAGCACGCAGTTGGTAAACGGAAGTGACTGACCCTTGCTGTCGACGAGGCTCCCTTTGAGCGAATATTTGTTTTGTGCTGTTGCAGCACAGGCTATGCCCAATATGAGCATTGCCAAGAAAAATCTCTTAAGCATGTAATATAGTTCTGAACATGAAACAATAGGGAGAACCCCGTAGGGATACTCCTGTTAACGATTGTCCTGGGGCTGCTTCAAGGAGCCCGAAGTACTTCGTGGAATGTTATTGCTTCATTGTTCAGCATGAGTGTATCAATTACAGATATAATAACTGCACAAACCCTTTGTTATTGTGTATGCCACTTCTTTTTTATACCATAGGTGGTAGTTGCTTTACCGCAATATCCTTCGGGCTGTGATGTAGCGTTCCTTGTAGTAGGGTTCGGTGGAGCGCGATATTATGACGCCGGTGCCCGTCGAGGCGTGTATGAAGCGGAAGACTCCGGTCTCGGCGTTGGCTTCCACCACTATGCCGGTGTGGCCTATCACTTTCGATTGGTGCCGGCCGCCGAAAAACACCAGGTCGCCGCGCTGCAGGTTGCGGGTGTCGCTCACCTTGACGCCCAGCAGTGCCTGTGCACCGCTCCAGCCAGGCAGGTCGTAGCCGTAGCGCTTGTATACGAACAGGGCGAAGCCTGCGCAGTCGAAGCCCTTGGGCGAGCGGCCGCCGAAATGGTAGGGGGTGCCGATGTATTTCGAAGCATAGTCTATCAGAAGGTCGGCGGTATCGATGGTTTCCGACGGCAGTGGGCGGCGGAAGGGGATGCTTATGTTGCCGGGCTCCACCTCCTCGTCAATGTCCCAGCAGCGGTGACGCACAGGTTGCTGCGCATGTGAGGTGAGAGGTGGTAGGGAAAAGGTGAAAAGGAGGCTTGCAAAGACAGCAAGTCGCAACAAATGCCTTGTTACTATTTCTGTTTCAACTTTCAATTTTCAACTTTCAATTTCTCGGAGTATACGTCCAGCGCCACCACGGCGGCCGTGAAAGCCCAGAAGGGTACGGAGAGTTTGTCGGTGTCGAGGAAGTTGTTGAACACGCCGTGTATGTAGTATGTCAGCAGGCTCAGGGTGAATGCCAGTGCCATGCGCCGCACCTCGGGGTTGCGGGCTGTGCGGTAGACGCGCACGCCGGTGGCGAAAGTTGTGAGGAACAGTGCCACCACGAGCAGCACACCCGGCAATCCCTGTTCGGTCATGGGGCCTATGTATTCGCTGTGGGCGTTGCCCAGGTTGCCGCTGTTGGTGCTTATGGTCGACAGTTGGTAGCTGCGCTGGTAGCTGCCGTAGATGAACTGGTAGGTGCCGGGACCGGTGCCCAGCACGGGGCTTTCCTTCCACAGGCGCATGGCCGAAGCCCAGCGGTTCAGTCGCTCCACGTTGCTGGCGTCGGTCGATATGTTGGATATGCTCTTCACCTGGTCGGCAAGCTCGTAGCTCGAGTCCTGGTGGTTCTTGCCCAACTTGTAGAGCACTTCGCTCTGGTACATGAAGAAGGCTCCCACGCCGAGTCCGAAAAGCAGCACCATCCATTTCACCTTCATGCCCATGCGAACCAGCACATAGACTCCTATGGCGCCCAGCACGCTGAGCCATGCCGCGCGGCAGTAGCTGAAGAACAGGCCGACGCAGAGGCCTGCGAAGAGCAGCAACGTCAGCACGCGGCGCCAACCGCTGTGTCCGCGCGAGAAGATGAAGTAGAACGCCGCCGGTATCATCAGCGCTATGGCGCAGCCGTAGGCCGTATGGTCGTTGTAGAATGGGCGCATCACACGGTGCAGCGTCTGCAGGTCGCTGAAGTTGCCGAGGGTCTTGGTTGTGGCTATCAGTATCACTATACCTAGTCCAATGGCGTAGGCCCAGAAGAATTGTCGTATACGGTCGCGGTTGCGGAAAATCTGTGCCGCGGCGAAGAAGAATGGCACCACAAACCAAAGGCGTGCTATGAGGTATTTGAACGACACCCACGGCATGCGCGACGTGCAGCTCGTCACTGCCCACCATGCAAGCGTGGCCATCAGCAGCAGGCTCACGGGGTGGCGCAGCAGGCGCAGGTCGTAGCTCTTGGCCACCAGCACGCGGAAGAAGAACATCAGCGTGAAGAGTATCATCAACGGCTCCACCGGCATCGAGAGTTCCATGCCTGGCAGCAGCGCGATGTTGACGGCAAAGGGGGTGAGCAGAGCCATCAGCAGCAGGCCCGTCTCGAAGCGCACGGCGAAGAGCCACACGGCTATCAGTGCCAACGGTGCCAGCGCTGCCAGGTAGCCTCCCTTCCAGTAGAACACGGCACCTTCGGCGGCTATGAACACCACCGTCACCGCCAGCGCTGCCAGCAGCCCCTTGTTATTTTGCAGCCATTGTTTCATTATCTAGGATTTCTAGATGTTCTAGATTATCTAGATTTTCTAGAATTTCTAGTTTTCATCCTCTTTCTTGGCGGGGCAGAATACCAGCAAGGCAAAGATGCATACCACTACGGCGCCGAAGGCACCGGCCAGGGTGATGAGCGAACGTTTGGGGTAGGCTTTCTTGTCGGCAGGCACAGCCTGGTCGACCGAATATTTGTAGCTCACCTCCAGGTCGCGGTCCACGGCGGTCTGCGTGGCGCGCGTCTGCAAGTCGGCCAGCTGCTCGCATTTGTCGGCTATCAAGGCCTTGCGCCACTCAGTGGCGGGCAGCTGCGACAGCGAGTCTATCTCTTTCTCCAGCTCGGCGCATACGCCCTGCATGGCTTCGGCGGCGCAAACTGCACGGTCGTGG
This sequence comes from Bacteroidales bacterium, assembly GCA_017524785.1. GTDB lineage: Bacteria > Bacteroidota > Bacteroidia > Bacteroidales > P3 > Colimorpha. Next base: position 17,898 of record JAFXUY010000143.1, read on the forward strand.
TGTATCTGGTGGCACAACGTGTCGTACATCGCCGCCATGTAGTTGGCTATGTCGGCAGCCCACTGCGGGTCTTGGTCGAGCACGCCTATCTCCACGCCGAGGAATTCGGTGCGCTTCACCGAGATATTGCTGCGGTACTGCTCGCTCAGGTCGAACTGCGGGTGCGGTCCCTTGATGGCGTAGTGCTCCATCAGGTTGAAATGGTCGCACACGCGCTGTTCCATGCTCTTCGAACTCAGAATCTGTATGGCGTATTCGCAGTCGCGCTCGATGCCGTAGTCCATGAAGTCGAGGCTGTAGTGGTAGTCCATGATGGCCTTCGAGATACGGTTCGAGTTGGTCGGGAATATCACCGCCGACGATTTATAGAGGGGCTTGATCATCAGCGATATGCCGAGGCTTACCGCTGCGCCGACAATGAATACTATTGTCAGCACACGCCACCAACGGCGGAAGAAACGTACAGTGTTTTGACGGTCGTAGCTGTTTCCAAATGTCTGTTCCATTGTTGTCTTTTCAGTTGTTTATTTTATATAATGTTAATAACGCCCGCGCGAGCATTATATTGTATACCGTCTTTTTTTTCTGTCAGGCTGCTCCTAACAAGACCTGTTTTGCGTTTGTTCTTCGATTGTTCTTCGATTGTTCTTCGATTCTCAATCGAAGAACAATCGAAGAACAATCGAAGAACAATTGAATGTCAAGGCGACCAGAAATAGGCCTGGTTGCTCTACTTACATGTTGACTCCCGTTTTCTGCTGCCTATGGTGTTAAATAGTGTTAAATATTTTGGTGGTATAGAAAAGTGTCTTACCTTTGCAGTGTATTAGTAAACTAGTACAGTGGTACAAAATCAAAATAACAATATGACAACTAACACTTTAAAGAAATTAATTGTTGTTGCGACACTCGCAATTTTCACAATTGGAGGGTCGGTAATGGCCCAGAAAGTAACGGTGAAGGGTAGGGTGACCGATGCCAAAACTGGCGAGGCGATGCCCTTCGTGAATGTCGGCCTGATGCGTGCGGCCGACACGGTGTTCATGCGTGGCGCCACCACCGACATGGATGGCCGCTTCGCCATCGGCGCCGACACAGGCCGCTACCTGCTGCAGGCCTCGTGTGTGGGCTATACTCCTTTTCTAGACTATCTAGATAATCTAGACAATCTAGATAACCTGGAAATTAAGCTGAAAGCAGGCACCACCTTGCAGACTGTCGAGATTGTGGCCGAGAAGCCCCTCTACGTCATGGACGGCGAGAAAAATATGTATAATACTAAAGAAGACCCCAGCATCCAGACGGGCACGGCCAGCGACGCGTTGCAGAACGCTCCGGGCGTGGAGGTGGATGCTGAGGGCAACATCACGCTGCGCGGCGTGAGTTCGGTGGAGATATGGATCAACGACCAACCCTCGCACATGAACGAGGAGGCCCTGAAACAGTACATCAAGACCCTGCCGGCCAACGCCATAGAGCGCATCGAGGTCATCACCAACCCCTCGGCCCGCTATTCGACCAGCGGTGGCGTCATTAATATAGTAACCAATCAAAAGATTATGCGCAACGAGCTGCTCTGCGTGGGCGTGAGGGCCAACACCATGCCCAGCGTCTCGCCTTGGGTGAGCTACGTGTGGGCCAATGAGAAGTTTGACATCAATGTCTACGTCAATGCCAGCTACTCGCACCACAAAAGCTATGCCGACGGCACCAGCACCCTCCTTGACGACACCGGTGCCGTCAGCCGCTTCCAGTCGCACCACGACACCACCGTCAGCAACAATTTCGGTGGCTACACCGGCGTGAACCTCAACTGGAACATCACGGAGAAGACGCGCCTCTCCACCTGGGCCGGCATCTACCCCTATTGGGGACGCAGCCATAGCACTGTCGACCTCGACTACTATGAATATCCCTCGCCGCAGAACCTCGGCTATCGCTATACGCACGACAATGACGACGGCTTCTTCTGGGGCGGCTATATGGGCGCCTGGCTGGAGCACAGCTTCGACAGCACCGGCCGCAAGCTATCCTTCTCTGTCAATGGGAATACCTCGAACAACGGCGGCACCAGCATCAGCTCTTTTGCCTACCATGACCCGCTGCGCGACACCCTCTTCCGCCGCAACTACTCGCTCACCAGCAACCCCACCATCGGCTTCAACCTTGACTATGCACACCCCCTGAAGCACGACTGGGAGCTGTCCGCAGGCGTGGCTGCCAGCACTGGTGGCGGCTCCATGCAGCAGACGCTGGACACCATGGCCGCCGGCCAATATGAGCGCGTCACCCTGCGCTCGTATGACGGAGTGGAGCGCGGCATCGACCTCGCCCTCTATGCCACCGCCCAGAAGCGCTGGGGCGGCTTCACCGCCAAGTTTGGCCTGCGCGCCGAGAACACATGGCCACGCAGCACCTGGCGCTATGCCGACGGCACGGGAACCTCCGAGGTCGACACCATGTTCTTCGGTCTTGTGCCCAGTCTCCATCTGAGTTATCAGACCAAGACCTTCACCTCCTACAGCCTCAGCTACACCCTTCGCCACGCTAACCCAGGCTCCACCAAGCTCAACCGCTTTGTGCGTTACGATGACTACAGCTACGAAACCGGCAATCCCAACCTGCTGCGCACCTACACGCACAACCTCGAGGCCGCATGGAGCAAGTACCTCATGGGTTTCGGCATGCTGAGCCTCAATGCCTATTGGCGCGCCAACACCAATGAGATTGGCTCCATGACCGCCGCAGGCTTTGCTCCTGCCTACTTCCCCGCCACCCAGCGGGTCAACTACACCTTCCCCGACAACATCGGCAGCAGCCACACCGAGGGCATTGAGGCCAACATCACCTATCGCCCCAGCGGCTTCTTCAATGTGCGCCTCAACGCCTCGGTGTTCAACTACGGCTTCGACTATCAAGGCGATGTACAGAACAAGTGGTCGTGGAGCGCCCGTCTCAACGTATGGGCCAAGGTGTGGAACAAACTGGAGCTCTTCGCCAATGCCCATTATTCCAGTCCCCGCCTGGGCCTCTACAGCCTCTCGGTGGCCAACAAGGGTGTCGACTTCGGGCTGAGCAGCGACTTCTTCGACCGTCAGTTGAGTGTGTATCTGAATGTAAACGACATCTTCGGCATGGCCGAATGGGGGCAGAACACCACGGCGCCGCAGTATCAGACTACCGGTGGCCAGCGCTTCGACTCGCGTTTCGTAAGCCTCGGCCTCACCTGGCGCATCGGCAAGATGGAACTGGAAAGTAAGGCTCGTCAGGGTGCCACCGACAATACGCCGCAGATGTAGTCTTCTGGTAGACAGTTGTAAAGATAATAGTAACAATTAAAACAATAATATTATGAAACTTATCACAGTTGAGACCCTTCCGGGTATGAATTACGAGGTTTTGGGCGCCGTCAGCGGCAGCACCATCCAGAGCAAGAATTTTGTCAGCGACTTCGGTCAAGGGCTGAAGAGCATCGTGGGCGGCGAGCTGAAGAGTTATACCGCCATGATGGAGAAGGCACGCAACCAGGCCACACAGCGTATGGTCGACGAGGCCGTGCGCATGGGTGCCGACGCCATCATCGGCCTGCGCTACACCACCAGCGCCATCATGGCCCAGGCCGCCGAAGTGCTCGTTTATGGCACAGCAATAAAGTACAGAAATTAAAAACAAAAGTGTTATGATTGAAATTAGCAATTTAGACTTCAGTTACAAGAAGACCCCGGTCTTCTCGAACATCAACCTGAGTTTTGTTGATGAGGGCGGCTATGCCGACAACATCAATAAAAGTCGCGGCGCTATCTACGGCCTGCTGGGCGAGAACGGCGTCGGCAAGACAACGCTGCTCAAACTTATCTGCGGCCTGCAGCGCCCCAGCGAGGGTACATGCACCGTCGACGGCATGACCAGCCACGACCGCCTGCCCGAGATGCTGCAGAGCATCGTCTTTATGCCCGACGAGGTGACTTTGCCCGACGGTGCCACGCCGCAGCAGTATGTGAACGAACTGGCTCCCTTCTATCCCAACTTCTCGCAGGGCAAGTTCCTGCAGCTGATGCAAGAGTTGGAAGTGGAGCCCGACCGTAAGTTCCGCGAGATGAGCTTCGGCCAGCAGAAGAAGAGCCTTATAGCCGCCAGCCTCTCGCTGGGCACCGACTACATCCTGCTCGACGAGCCCACCAACGGTCTCGACATACCAAGCAAGGCCCAGTTCCGCTCCATCCTCAGTAAGATAGCCGACGAGGGCAAGACCATCATCATCTCCACCCATCAGGTGAAGGATGTGGAAAACCTCATCGACCCCATCGTCATCCTCAGCCACAACGCCGTGTTGCTCGACGCCTCGGTGCAGCGCATCCAGGAGAAGCTCTTCTTCGAGTATGGCGGTGAAGAGCGCAAAGATGCCCTCTACAGCGAGATGCTGCCGGGTGGCTACATGAACGTCATTCCCAATACCACCGGCGAGGAGAGCCAGCTTAATATTGAGGCCCTCTTCAACGCCGTGCTGCGCAACAAAGAACGTATCAAAGAGTTGTTCGCATGAGTCAGACTTTCGACATTAAACGCTTCGGCAAGGTGCTGGCTTACGATATCCGGAGGCTCAGCCCACG
>JAFXUY010000144.1 GCA_017524785.1 Bacteroidales bacterium
AAAAGTTGCGAAATTGATTGCCATTAACAGAAAAATACCTATTTTTGCAACCGCAATTCACAGCCGAGGAGAGGTGGGTGAGTGGCTGAAACCAACAGTTTGCTAAACTGTCGTACTCGATTAGGGTACCGGGGGTTCGAATCCCCCCTTCTCCGCCAAAAGACGCCCTATGAGGCGTCTTTTTTTAATAACAACCGTCACGGGGCATAGCGAAGCCCGGTTATCGCGCCTGCTTTGGGAGCAGGAGATCCCCAGTTCGAATCTGGGTGCCCCGACCAATAAAGCCCCGTTCGCGGCACAAGGTCGCGTTCAGTGCATGGCCCTGTAGCTCAGCTGGATAGAGCGAGAGTCTTCTAAACTCTAGGTCCTGCGTTCGAGTCGCAGCAGGGTCACCACCAAATAGCAAGGGGGCCAAAGTCAATTGACTTTGGCCCATTGCTTTTTTATCTACTATTGCTTGCCAATGTCTACTGTTACCACAGAGCCATTCAATGTAATATTTGCTGTAGAGCCAGTGAAATCAACAGACCTGTTTCTACTTCTTCGTCCTATATAGCGTCCAATATACAATGAACCATTGCTAATATTTGTAACAAATGAACCATTAAAGTTAGAATTCAGTATTGATAACGATCCAGATCCAGATACCGGGGGTATATAATATCCTACGCCACCACCAGCATGAAATCCATTAGAACTAATAGAATATTTACCATACCAGTATGATGAATCAATATATACTGCAGAATTTGATACTGATCCAACTATTCCTCCAAAATACCACAATCCCGTCGAACCAATAATAAGAGTATCGTTTACAACAGAACAATTAGTTATATTTACTATAGCGCTTGGTTCAATCTCTCCGAACAAACCACCATAGTATAGCCCAGGCACATCAAGACCTGTAAGAGAGCCCTCCACATTGCATTTTGTGACATTAACATTTGCTGATGTACTAGCCACTATTGCTCCATATCTAGTATATGTGCTATTTCCTGAATAAATTACTTTAACATTTCGTATTGTACAGTTGCTAATCGTACAAGAAGCCGCTTTGGCACATAACGGACTAAGCAACAAAGTGGTGACATCACCAGAATGTTGTAATTTCACATTGTCTAAAGTAAGGTTTTTTATTGTGGCATATGGCGATGCAAACAAGCCGCACTGATAAGTACTACCTTGAGTGTTAATGCTTGTAATTGTTAAGTTCTTTACCGCATAGCCACCACCATCAAAAACGGTATTTAAATTTGTAATGGGACTTATCACTGTGTTTAACATATCTATACTATCTGTCAAACGATAATAAGATTGGCTATAATTTCTCTCATACACGTTTACCCATTTACTGTTTATTGCTTCAACCATTAACACAAAATCCTCCTTGGAAGATATTTGATAATAATCATTTTCACTACCCTTTCCTGCAAACAAGGTACGTTTACTTGCACTGTCTAAAGTTGCTTCCGCATATCCCATTACATTACGGTCAAGGGAACGGTCGGCATCACCAGTTTGGGAGCGAGTGTAGACAAAACGTATACCCTCGTGGCGGGCCTTTACGGTGACGGTGAAGTGGTTGTCAGAGTCGACTGATGGAACAGGTATGATAACGTCCAGGCTGTCATTGGCAGGAAGTTCGGTGCCGTCGAACTTCAGCGAGACGGATTTCTGTTCGTCGGAGGTGGCTTCATGGGCAGTCTGACCAGCAATGTCGGCAAAGTTGAGAGGCCAACTGCCGCTGAGCTGGTACTTGTCGCTTGAGATAGTGACAGACTCCAGAATAACCGGCTCGTTACGTCCTCGAATCCTTATGTTCAGCGCACCCGTGAGGTGGCGGAAGTGCAGCGGCGACTCCTCGGCGCTGGCGGCAGCCATCGGCACTTCGAGCACCTGGAGGCCTCCGGCAGTGCGGTAGCGATATTCCGACGGAAGGGCGATGGTGATATTGTCGCCAGTGATGCTGCTGCACAGCGAGGCCGGGAACACGGCTCGGTTGACTGCCGAAGCCGCCGTCGAAGGGATATAGGCATGCGTATCGCCCTGGCTGAGCTGGCGTCGGATGGCGGCAGTGGTGCCGTTGATACATATCTCGTCGCCGTCCTGCCAGCTGGCAATACGGTTGTTGACTACCAGCTTGGTATCGCTACCGAAGGACTCGGCAAACACCTCGAGCAGGCCGCTGTCGTCCTTGTTGCAGCCACAGAGCGTTGCCGACAGCGAGGCGACAACAGCAGCCACGACCAGCAACCTGCGGGCTATTGCAATATTACACGGCATACGGCAGAACAATTGGGATTGGTAAGCTTGAGCATATAAGTGCCACGTGGCAGCGCCGACAGGTCGACCTCGGCGACATCAGACTGGCGGCCCACAAGACGGCCAGTCACATCGAGCACCTCGACAGTGGCCACGGTGCCGCTGAAGTGCACCAAACCTGTGGTGGGCACAGGATAGACCGTAACCCTTTCGCTGCCCAGCGAGACAATGCCCTCGTGGCTACCGTTGACGGTGAGAATCAGGGTAACAATGCTGTCGCAGCCGTAGACTGTGGTGAGATGCTGTTTGTAGATGCCCGAACGGGTATAGACCGAGTCATTCCATGTGTAGCTGTCGCCATCGACAGTGTCGAACAGAGTGGTGTAGAGCGTGGGATGGATGGTCAGGCGCAGCATCACGGTGGAGTCGCAACCGAAGACATCGGTCTGATGGTCGACAACATTGGCCGACGATGTGTATTCGGTACCTTCGAAAGTGTAGCGTTCGCAGGCATCAAGGGTATCGTAGGTCACGGACAACGGATGCACCGTGAGGGTGAGTAGGAAGAGCGAGTCGCAACCGGTGGCCAGGGGTACGGTGTCGGCATAGGTGGCCGAAGCGGTATACGTGTTGCCATGCCACAGGTAGCTGCCGCATGCCTCGGCGGTGTCGTAGGCTGTGCCTGCAGGCTGGATGGTGTAGTTGTAGAACACCACTACCGAGTCGGCCGTAATGCTGACTGCGGGATGGCCCGTGGTATCGGCGCCGCAAAGCACCTGGTCGACAACAGCCGTGGGATAGGATCTGTGGGGCAGTATCACATTGTCGATCCAGGCGCAGTCGCTACCGCTGCTGACAGAGCCATCCTTGGAATAGCGGAAGGTGATAGTATGCGAGCCTGCGGAAATAGGAATAGCGGCATAGGCCCACTCAAGATCGCCAGAGGCATTAAATTGCGACACACCGTCGATGAGGAAGTGGAACTTGTCGTAGTTGTTTTCCGACGATACGCGGTAGTAGAACTTCACGCTGTCGGCCGAAGCGACATTGACATTGACAGACATGTCGGAGTTCATGCCATGGCTCGTGTATTGCACCGAGCGCAGGCAGTAGCCTCCCTCGTAGGGACTTTCGGTGCTGACGGCCCAGGGATAGGCTGCCGGAGCATTCCATCCGGCAAGGTGTGTGCTGCCGCCCTCGAAGGTCTCGAGGAAGCTTTGGCCGACATACACGGGCATGCTGCCGGTGAGAGAACCATAGTTGTAGGCCACAGGCAGCGTGATGCCTTGCAGGAGCTGCGAGCTGGCACTCACCGTGAGGTTCACCGGCGTTTCGCCCTCGGCAGCCAAGGTGATTGGCGTGGCCACGGATGGTGTGACGGTGAGCATCGGCGTGGGAGAGTTGAACACCAGCTGGCTAGCATGCGAGGGGGCATGGCCGCTGTTGTGCAGGGTGGCTGTTACCGTGGCGGAAGTTCCCGGGAGCAGACTGAAATTGTCGTTGGAGAATGTCAGGGAGAGCACCGGTGCATAGAGCATCAACCGCAAGCTGCTGGTGGCGGCCACGGTGCTGCCAGTCCAGGTAGCATTGGAAGCCACATCGGCAAAGGTGTTGTCGGGTGCATCGGCCGAGACGTATGCCACAACGCCCGTAGTGATATCGGCAGAGGCGCCGGCTGCGAGGCTTGCCAGAGTTACAGTAGTGCTGGATAGCGTGAGCAGCGGATTGTTGCAAGCCAAAGAAATGACTATATTGTTGGCCGTGGCATTGCCAGGGTTCTCAACATGCAGAGTCAGCGGCACGGTGTCGCCGGCATTGAGGGGCGCCGAGGTGATGGCGGTAACTATGGGGAAGGCACCGTTGGGCTGTATAACCCTTATGGTGCGGAATGCTGTGCGATATTGCTGTGCCGAAGCGGCGAGACTATAGTAACCCACGGGAAGGCTGGCGGGAAGGGTGAGCGTGGCGCTACCCGCGGCATTGGCATAGGCGGCATCTATCAAGGTCCATGTCACGGTGTCGACGAGCGCAATATAGGCATTGGGGGCTGCCGTAACGCTGAGCGACGTGGTGCCAAAGGTGATTATCGACGACACGGCAATGGACATGGTGTCGGCCTGCGTCATGTAGGGCATCACCGAGGGGTCGCCCATCAGGTGGTAGATTTCCCAATAGTAGAGCTTGCGGCCAGAGGTAGAGGCCTGGACAGCCATGTTGCCCTGCATCATAATGGCGCCTTGGGTGATGGCCCATTGGGAGTAGGCCTCGTTGTGTGTGTGGAACACACGGTCGTAGACACCGAGGTTGGAAGCGCTGTATGCCATCGACATCGAAGGGCCTATGCTGCTGCGGACACCGACGGCCCAGTAGAAGTCCTCGTACCAATAGGTGCTGTTGCTGCCGCCGATATAGCCCACCGCGCCGGCATAGTTGCCTTTGCGCAGCAATGCCTCGCCGAAGCAAGTGCTCTCTTCGAATTTATTGGTCAAGCAGCAGTTGCCTATCATAAGGCCAAACTTCTGGTTGTTGGTCATCTGGTTGACATGGGTGTTACCGAAGTTGGGAGTGCCCCAGCCTGTGGAGCCGCCGTGGGCGCTGTAGTTGATAAAGCCTGCACCTTGGTTGTAATAGCTGCGTACGGTAGCTGAATTGCTGTTGCTGCTGGAACCCACGGTGACGTTGGTGGTTACCGCTGGAACAATAGAAGTGTTGTTCTTGAAGTACATCACCTGGCTCCAGCCATGGTTGCCGTTGACATAATTGGTAATGGCATAATCCATGGCAGGGTCGGCGTGGGTGTAGCCATAGTCGCCGCTGCTGCCACCGTCGACACCGGCAACCATCACCGCACGGTCGAGGAAGGTCGGGTCGGCAAAAGTATACTGCTCGTACATCAACGTCTTCAGCACCTGGGGCGACAGCTGCGAGTCGGTCTGTGCCGAAAAGCGGCCATAGTGACAGTCGGGAAGGTTGTCGCCAGTGGTCCACGTCATGTAGTAGAGGTCGGTGACATGGTCGGACGAGGTGGTGCCTGTGAAGGCCGGAAGCTGTGCCACGTCGCCCACCAGCAGCACATAGGTCGGGGCCGGGTTGCTGGCAGTGGCGTTGTCGTACAGGCTCTTAAGATAGTTCGATATAGAGGTCGTAGTTGTGCCTACGGCAGCGTTGTCGGTATAGACAATGTCGGTCAGGAAGCCCTTGCGGCGTTTCCACTGCACAAACTCGTCGAGCTGGCCACGGAACATGCTGTTGGCCACAATGACATAGCGCACAGGTGCAGTGGTGCGAACAGCCTTGGGGTAGAGGTCGTTGATGGCATCGGCACCACTGTTGAAGGCTGGCGAGAAATAGCGTTCGAAGAGTTCTTTGGAAGCCTGCTCGTCGGCACCACGGTAGTTGACGGTCACCGTTGCGCGACGGCACACTATCACCCGACCGGATACAGGATTGTAACGAACCGGCGAGAACTGCAGGCGTGCCAAGCGGCGGTCGCGGGCCACACCCACGGGCTCTACCATAGCGTCACGCTGACCGACAAAAGCATTCCACGAATAGACTTCACTACTGATATACAGCTTCTGGGCTGTGGTGTCGCTCTTGCGGCGAGGCAGCTGCACGGGCATCAGCCGATAGTCGAGCGGCTCAAGCGTGTCGTACTCGGCATCGCTCACCGTCACCTCTAACTCGGCGCCCACAGGCACCTCAATCAGGCGCGAGAAAGTGGGCAATGCCGGAAAGCCATAATTTGCCAGCGGCTGCTGGTAGCCATCGATGGCGAGGGTCGAGAACGTCTGTCCATCGATAACGGTCTTACCGACGGCGAGGTCGCCTACGTTGAAAGTCACCTGCAGGTGCTGCCAATCGTCGGCATTGACGGTAAATGTTTTGTCTTGCGCGGCACAGCGCAGTGCGCCGCCAAAAGCCATAATCAAGGCTACAGAGAGAGCCAGTTTCTTCATTATTGGGTGGGAGTTTGCTATTTGGTTGCTGCTGGCATGCTCATTTTCAAGGGAAAAATGAGCATGCCATCGTTAAACTATCATTGTTTTACGGTCATCTCGGCGATAAGGTGGTGGGCACCTGCATATTTGTCGATGATAAACAGGCAGTAGCGTATATCGAGGCTGATGTTGCGGCAGAAGGTGGGGTCGTAGTAGAGGTCGCTCATAGTACCCTCCCAGCAACGGTCGAAGTTGATGCCCACCAGCTGGCCGTCGGCGTTGAGCACCGGCGAACCGCTGTTGCCGCCAGTGGTGTGGTTGGTCGCGATGAAGGCCACGGGCAGCTCGCCTTCAGCGTTGGCATAGGGGCCGTAGTCCTTGGCATACCAGAGGCGACGCAGGGTGCGGTCGACGGCATAGTCATAGATAGAGGGATTGGCCTTCTCGATAACACCGTCGAGGGTGGTGTAGGGCGTATAATAGACGCCATCCTTGGGTTTGAAGCCCTTGACATGGCCGTAGGTGACACGCAGGGTGAGGTTGGCATCGGGGAAGAAGTTGCTGTCGGGGTACATCTCCATCAGACCCTTGACATAGGTGCGCATCAGGCTCTGAATGTTGTCCGAAGCGGCATCGTAATCTGCACGCTTCTTCTCGCCGTTGGCAAACTTATAGGCCTTGGCATATAGTTCGAGGGCCGGGTCGCTGGCAGCGGCTATGTCCTGCTTAATCTTTGCAATAGGCTGCGAAAGCATGGTCTCGAGCTTGTCTTGGTCGTTGAGTATCGAATTATTGTAAACCGAAATCAGGTGTAGGGCAAGCTCGTTCTCTGTCTGGGCAATGGTATTCATATAGGGCATATAGCCGTGCTGCCAGGCATAGACTGCGGTCTCGACAAAGATGGGCTGGTCGACAGTGGTGTGCGACTCGAAGTCCTCGTAGTATTTGCGGCTGTCGCCCAGGAACTTGGCCACAGCGACCACAGCCTCTTTGTCTGTCAGATTGGCTATGCGCGAAAGCTGGCGGGCACGAACCATGAAGTCGGAAGCCATGATGGCCTCGGAGAAGACAACACGATCCATCTCCAGTTCGCGCAGCTTGGAGTAGTTGTCCTCGAGCTGGTAGAGCACATCGCTGTACTGGGGTTTGTCTTTGGCCCATTCTTTGAATTTATTCTCCTGATCGTCTTTCAGACGCACCACACGCAGACGCTCGATACCCATGTTCTCGCCCTGCCACTTCTTCCAGCCATTGGCGATGCTGGCCACACGCGAGGCATATTTCAGGCGCTGGGCGGCCGACTTGGCCATGGCGGTATTATAGCGGTCGAGGCGTATCTGGCGCAGGTCGATGCGTGCGGGGTTCTCGGCATTTGCTACCATGTCGACATAGTCGTGCGTGGCGTAACGGTGTGTGGTACCAGGATAGCCGAAGACGAACGTGAAGTCGCCCTCGTTGATGCCCTTAAGGCTAATCTCGAGATGTTTCAGCGGAGCATATGGCACATTGGCTTCGCTGAAGTCGGCTGGTTTATTGTCCTTGCCGGCATAAACGCGGAACATGGAGAAGTCGCCAGTGTGGCGGGGCCACATCCAGTTATCGGTGTCGCCACCGAACTTGCCGATGCTCGAAGGGGGCGCTCCGACAAGGCGCACGTCGGAGAAAATCTCGTTGACATACATGAAGTACTGGTTGCCATAGTAGAAGGGTTTCACAACAGCCTTATAGTGCGTGCCCTTGACGGCCTTGGCAGTAATCTTCTCAATGTTTTTGTCGATAACCTTATCGCGGTCGGCCTCAGTCATTCCATCAGTGACACCCTGTAGCACCTGCGAGGTAACATCCTCCATGCGCACCAGACGTGTGACTGTGAGTCCAGGGCAGGGAATCTCTTCTTCACGGGTCATGGCCCAGAAGCCGTTGGTCAGGTAGTCGTGTTCAACAGTGCTGTTGCGCACGATGAAACTATAGCCGCAATGGTGGTTGGTGAGCACCAGACCCTCGGGACTCACAAACTCGCCCGTGCAGCCGCTACCAAATAGCATGACAGCGTCCTTGAGGCAAGCGTTGTTGACATCATAGATGTCTTTGGCCGAGATGTGCATACCGGCTTTCTTCATGGCCGCCTCGTTGCGTCCCAGAAGCATGGGAATCCACATACCTTCATCGGCCCATGCCATCGTGGGCAGGGCGAGCATTGCAATTGCAAGCAGAGTAAAGATTTTCTTCATGGCTATTACTATTTTTGGTTTATTCTATTCGTTATTGTTGTTCAAGGTTATAGTCGGGCACGCCTCACGGTGAGAACCACACACAGCGTGCTGATTGTCATCACCAGAAGGAACGTGGCCAGAAAGTCTAATGCCCGCATGGCCACTGGGAAGGCACTGACAACAAAGTTGCCGTCGCCCATTCTGACAATGCCGAACTGCTGTTGCAGGAAGCACACAACGAAACCCAGCAGCAGTCCTGCCACCACAGCCACGCCACATATAAGTACCCCTTCGGCCATGAAAGCACGCCGCACACGCTGTCGTGTCATGCCCATACTTTTAAGGATGAAAATGTCGCGGCCTTTGTTTATAACCAGCAGCGACAAAGAGGCTACAAGACTGAGGGTGGAGATGAGCACTATAAGCGACAGTATTAGATAGATGCCCAGCCGTTCGGTGCGGAATATCTTGAAATAGAGCGGCTGCTGGTCGTAGCGATCCTTGACGGTAAATGCTGGGGTTTGTGTATTAAGCGTTGTGCTCAACAGCTTTTTCGCTTTGTTGATATTGGCACCGGGCTGCAACTTTACAGCCAATGCCGTCACCTCGTCGGGAGCATAGTCCATAAGGCTGCGCACAAAGTCGATATGCGTAACAACATAGCGGCGGTCGATATCCTGTTGGATGAAGAAGTAACCCATCGGGTAGGCATAGCCTATGTTGAAAGCCTCGTCTATAGTGTTGCCCATTGCTGTGGTGCCGCGTCGCGGTATGTGCACCGCAGCGGGAATGTTGGAATGTAGGCGCATGCCTAGGTCATGAAACACTTCGCCACCAACAACAAGTGCGGGACTTTCACCTACCATCAGACGATATTCTCCTTCGGCCAGCAGGGTGTCAAGTCCGGTGAGGTTGCGGTAGCGGCTGTCGACACCGCGCAAGGTTACTATTGCCTGATTGTCGCCATAGGTGACCCAAGCCGACTCGCTGACTATCTGCGACACCTGTTCCACGCCGTCGGCCTCGCACAAGGAGCGATAGTCGATGTCCGACGTGCGGAAGGTTTTGCCTTCGGCAGGCTCGACGACAAGTTCTGGGTCGAAAGTGTTGAAGAGGCTCTTGGTTATCTCGCCGATACCATTGTAGACCGACAGCACCACGATGAGTGCCGCCGTGCTCACCAGCAGTCCGATGAGTGATATCCACGATATCACCGTCACCACAGACTTCTGTCCGCGTGAAAAGAGATAACGCACGGCTATGAGCCCTTCGAGCTTCACTGTTTCAGCAATCGGTTTATGTTTTCGATATAGTCCAACGTGTCGTCGATATAGAACTCGAGTTGCGGTATGATACGCAGCTGCTTGCCTTCGCGCATACCGAGGCGTCGGCGCAAATCGCCTGTATTGGCACGTATCAATGCCATGATGCCGTCAGCTGTGCCATTGCCGATAACCATGATGGAGAGGTAGATGCGGGCAATGGAGAGGTCGGGGGTGATGCGCACCTCGGTGACCGTTATCAGCGACTTGCGCAGCGACTCAAGGTCGGCCTCGCTGTCGGCCGGCCACTGGCAACTCTTCACTTCGCGGAGGAAGATGTCACCCATGTCCTGCTGTATCAGGCGGCATATTTTGTTCTGTCGCGTGTTCTGCATGGTTGTTCAGTGTTTTTGTTTACTACCAGCGCCAGCCGATGCGGATGGGCAGGAACACCGTCTGCTGCATGTAGGCCACGCCGAGGGTGGCATACAGCGAATGCCAGATGCGGGTCTTGTTGCGCATGCCACGCGCCACCTGTTGGCCATAGTACCAGTTGATTCCGCCATAGGCTTCGGCCAATGGGGTGAAGAGCATCTCTTCGGCAAACAGCATGCTGCCACCGGCACGCACACCCATAAGGGGTGCCCAGTTGATGGAAGTGGGCTGATAGTCGACACCCATGACGGCCTTCCAGATAGGACGGAAGTCGAGGTCGACAAATACATTGGCACCAAACATCGGCTCGGCGGTCTGCTGCTTGAGGCTGAAATAGTAGTTGGCACCGACACCGCCGCCGAGGAACCAGTCCTGGCTGATGTTCATGCCTGCCATAACATTAAGGCTCACGGCATTCTCATAGTGGCCAAGGTTGTAGCCATTTTCACCAGGGGCGCCGGCATTGCCCATGAACGGGGCGAAGCCTGTCTCCACCTTCAGCATAAACTCATTCTTTGGACCAAGCTGCGTGTACTGGGCCGTAGCCTGGAATGCCAGCATCGTAAATGCGGCTGCAATCAGAAAACGAACTGTATTTTTCATCATGTTGTAACTGTTTTTTCTATAACTGGATTAATCTTGACTGCAATGAAATATCATGGTTGTCGATAAGCACCGTGTAGGTACCTGCCGTCAGCTTGGGCTGCAGCTTCTGGCCACTTACAACACCGTCCTGGTTCCACACCAAGCGTCCGGCGTTGTCATAGATTGCCACACTGAAGGGCCCTTCGACGGCAACCTCGATTGTCAAGGCATCGCCCCGACGCAGGGGATTGGGGAAAAGCTGCGTGGCGGCAGCGGCTGGCTGGGCTGGGGATTCAATGCCGACGATATTGCTGTCTACCATTGCGATGGTATATTCGCCTGCCTGGATGTTGTTCACCACAAAGAAACTCTCTTGGTTATTGTCGAGCCGCTCGCGCGACACCGCACGCCAAGGCTGGTCGGCAGCAGGACGATAGAGCACCACGGCCGAGTCTAACGAACCCGGCATAAGGCGGCTCCCGTCTAAATAGGGGTAGCTGCCCCCTCCATAATTATTGCTTACAAATTGGAACATGCCTTGCACTCCGTACAGGGGTGCTGTGGTGTTGACAACCCAGTAGCGGTCAATGCTGCTGCTGACGCCTTCCATCGAGGCCACATTGTATGGCTTACCCCAATGATGCTCCACATATACGGTGACGCTGTCGGGCTGGGCCTGCTTGGCTTTTATGCGCATATGCGCCACATCGGCGCTACGCTGCACCATACCTCTGAAAACCATCTCGCCATTGGTGGCTGCATCGCTTATCTCCCGGTCGAGGTCGAGCACGCAAAAGGCAGGCACAAACGGCAGGTGTACGGACTCCTGGCAGATTTCACCGTCAAACTCAAACCAGCGCTTGCAGCTCGTGCTGTCCCACCCGTCGCCTTCGGCAAAGAATGTCACAGGGACTCTGTTCGACTGCATCGTGGCATTGGTGCCGACACCTTGCTGCCTTATTGTCACCACCACCTCACTCTCTATACATCCGCCACGCATCATTTCCACGTGGTAGTCAACAAATCCGGGGTTGAAGACATGGAAGTCGAAGAAGTCGGTCAGGTCCACACCACTATACAGGCTCAACGAGTCGCGCACCGCATAGGCGTCGACATTGCCGAAAGCCTTGTTCTGCATCAGGCGTGCCAGGGCATCGTAGAACACCTCCTCGCCGAGGTATCCGCGCAGGTAGTGCCACATCATCCAACCTTTCTCATAGGTTGTCGAGCCATAGGTGATGTTGTGCGGCATGCCGTGCAATGCGAAATAACCGTTGTCGGTAATATGGTTGGAGCGAATCACATTCTCAAGGTAGCGCTGATAGTAGTCGTCCGACGCCACGCGTCCCTTCACAGCCTCCATGGCCACCTCGCTGGTGAACGAGGCACCTCCCTCGTTGAACCACATATCGCCCTCACTGCTGCAGGTCACCAGGTTGCCAAACCATGCATGGCCCAGTTCGTGGGCAATGGTAGTCTGCGCGGGTTCCGACATTGAAGCAACGAAACGACGGTCGAGGGCAATGTTGTTCACGCTCTCCATCGAGCCCTGCCTGGTGGCTATATATCCTATGCGGCCCCAACGGTAGGGACCGAAGCTGCGCTCATACATGGGCACCACACTGTCGAGCTCGTCGAAGGCAAGCTCCACATTCGAGCGTGTCTGCGTGGTGAAACCCACGCTCAACGGATATGTTCCATATTCCGATTGGATATTGCGCTCCATGCGATTCCACGCAGCCTGGCTCACCGAAACCAGATAGACCGGTGTCTGCTGGGCGATACGCCACACCGAGCTTTCGGTGCCGTCGGCGTTCACCTCGCGGCTTTGGCATATTCCACCGCATTCGGCCGTCCATCCGCTCTGTGTTTTCATTCTTATGGTGTAGGTAGCCTTGTCGGTGAAATTGTCACGACAGGGGAACATTGCACGGCCCACCGAGTGGGGATCCTCGTCGAACGCCACGCCCAAGTTGTAACTCATGTCCGTGTTGAAATGGAAACCGCCCCAGCCGTAGCTCTCCACATAGCCGTTGCCGTGGTACCACACCGTCACCGTGAACGGCTCTCCCACGCCAACCTGCGGCAAGACAATGCTGTCTATTTCGTAACTCAACCCCTCGCGACCCGACACACGTATGGAATCCACCGTGCCTATAAAGTCGAGTCCTATCGTTTCGCATGCCGAAAGCTTCTGCATGGTCAGAACAGTCTTGCCGGCGAACGGTGCACCACCGCTCAAGTCAAGCGTCAAGTCGTAGTCGAGCACATCTATCGTGTCGGCCTGTGCCATTGTCACAGCCGTCGGAACTGTCATAAACAGAGCAACCGTCAGTATCTTCAAAAGCTTCATTTCAGTTCATTTTTGAAGTGCAAATATACTAATAAAAATACAATAATATGACAAAAAGTTGCAACCCCCTATCCTACAACCCGTTGCCACGACAGCAAAAACAAAAAAGAGGCCGCATTGCGGCCTCTTTGCGTGGAGTAGATGGGACTCGAACCCACTACCTTTTGATTGCGAACCAAATGCTCTACCAGATGAGCTACTACCCCTCCCTTATCAAAAAAGGGCCTTGTTTAAGACCCTCTTTGTGGAGTATATCGGAGTCGAACCGATGACCTCTTGCATGCCATGCAAGCGCTCTAGCCTACTGAGCTAATACCCCTTTTTGCTACCCTTTCTCTTTCGAAAGCGGGTGCAAAAATACAACCTTTTTTCGAACTGACCAAATAATTTTGAAAAATAAATTATATTTCGTTGATTATCAAACATCCCACGTAAAGCCATCGAAGGGATGCAGGCGGTCGAAGCCCTGTTCTTTGGAGCGCTCCTGCATCTTTTTTATGCGCTTCAGCCCCTTGCGCCACAGCCTGATGTCGAATATAATGAATACCACAAAGAGAATCAGGCAGATACCACCTATAATCGCACTCTCCTCCTCCATTCCGTTGGCGAGGTTCGACGACACCATCAGCAGGGCGTCGTAGGTGCCATGCAGCAGCATCGGATAAAGGAAAGCCTTGAACAGGTAGCCACCCTTTTTCCCAGGGTCAAACTTGGCCAGCGACACATAATATCCCATCGTCACGGCAAACAGGAAGTGCGCCGGGACAGCCAGCAGACCGCGTGCCAAGGCCGTAGCCATCTGGTCGTCGCCCTGGAACACATACATGATATTCTCCACGCAGGCGAAGCCCAGCGACAGGTAGGCCGCATACACTATGCCATCGAAGAACTCGTCGAAGTGCGGACTCTTCCAAATCACCAGCAACAGCAGCAGCAGCTTGCACAGCTCTTCGCTCAGGCCGGCAACAAGGTATCCATTGAACAAACCATTGAGCACAGGCATATATTCGGCCGACGGCGCGGCAATCATAATCACCCCCTCCATCATGGCGGCAGGGATTACACTCAGGCAGCCCACGAAGAAAGCCAGCAGCAGCTTGCCCAACGGCTCGGGCTGATACTTGTCTTTCCTGTAGATGAAAAACAACAGAAGGACCACCGGCACCACTGCCGACACAAAAGCTATGCTCATGGCTCTGCTGCTTTTTTATTCGGCCGAGTGGGCGTTGGCCTCTGGGTCGACGCGCTTCACCATGCCCTGCAGGGCTGTGCCGGGGCCAACCTCAATAAACTCGGCGGCACCGTCTTTCAGCATGTTCTGCACCGTGGCGGTCCAGCGCACCGGCGTGGTGAGTTGCATCAGCAGGTTCTTCTTTATCTCGGCGGGGTCGCTGTGCGGCAGTGCGTCGACATTCTGGTAGCAGGGGCACACGGGCTTGTGGAACTCGGTGCGCTCGATGGCCTCGGCCAGCTCCACGCGTGCAGGCTCCATCAGGGGGCTGTGGAAAGCACCGCCCACCGCCAACGGCAGGGCCTTGCCCTTCACCTCTTTCACCTTCTCGCAGGCACGGGCCACACCCTCGTTGGTGCCGCTGATTACCAGCTGACCGGGGCAATTGTAGTTGGCCGGAACCACCACTTCGCCCTCTATCGAGGCGCAGATGTCCTCCACGGTCTTGTCGTCGAGCTTCAGCACGGCGGCCATGGTCGACGGGGTCTTCTCGCAGCATTTCTGCATGGCGTTGGCGCGGGCAATGACCAGGCGCAGGCCGTCCTCGAAGCTCATGGCGCCGGCGGCCACCAAGGCCGAGAACTCGCCCAGCGAGTGGCCGCCAACCATGTCGGGCTTGAACTGCCCGCCCATATATTTGGCAAGAATCACCGAGTGCAGGAATATGGCCGGCTGCGTCACCTTGGTCTGCTTCAGGTCCTCCGGCGTGCCGGCGAACATCAAGTCGGTGATGCGGAAGCCTATTATCTCGTTGGCTTTCTCGAACATGGCGCGGCACTCTTCGTTGCCGTCGTATAGGTTTTTGCCCATGCCCACAAACTGGGCACCCTGGCCAGGGAATACGTATGCTTTCATTGTAGTTTTTAATTGTAATTTAATGTCATAACGCAATGTGCACTTCATTATTGTGCACCACGCCCAAAAATCATACCCCAAAGTGTAATATTAACGCTTTCCACTTTTTTTGCGGAAGCCTACTAAAAACAAGAAGAATAGCACTTGGCCCTACTGCACCACCAGCCGTTTAGTGGCCGTGCCCCGTGCCGTGCCGACGCGCACCATGTAGACGCCCGCCGCCAGGCCGCGCAGGTCGAGCACGCATGTGTTGCGGCACTCCTTGCGCTGCAGCACCGCGCCGTCCACGCCTATAAGCTCCACGCTCTCCATACCCTCGGCCGCCACCGTCACACGGTCGGCCGCGGGGTTCGGCGTCAGGGTTATGTCGGTTGCCCCGGCCTCGTCGATGCCGCTGCCGTTGAGGCAGAAGTCCAGCGGAGCGCTCCACGGGCCGTACTCGTAGCGCGCGAAGCGGCACCGTGCGCGGACGTATGCCACATAGTGCGAGTCGGGGTCGAACTCGATGTTGCCCGTCATCCTCTGGATGCAGTCCACTATGGTGCCGTCCTCGGGCGCCGTGCCCGCGGGGCCGTAGCTCAGCTGCCAGTCGCGGTGGTTCGTCCCGTTCTGCCACTTGAAGAACGCCTTGCCGGCCCCGGACTTGACATACTGCAAGCCCTGCACCGTCGGACATGTGTCGCAGTCGCGCCGGATGATGAGCCATATTAGAGGAACAAAATATTCTACTTGGTGGTGCGTGAGATTGCCATTTGTTTCTACTATACAGTATTCCATCGTTGGAAAATTCCTGGGAATTGTGTCGTATGCAGGTATGCTAAATAGCGGTTGACTAGCACAAGACAGTAAAGCCATTTCATTATGACTTAATGTAGTGGTGTACCAATTGAGACGAATGCAATATGTGTCGCCCTGCGATAAATCTATTTCATTCTGGAAATAATTTTCTTTTACACCGAATGTAAGATGAGCTCCGAGATAGGCGCTATCAAGTCCATGATCTATACAGAATTCCCACAAACGCCTAGAATCATAGTGCTTTAGAAAGGTGCTGTCATTGAACATGTTTGTGAAAGCAAAATGATGCTGTAGTACAGAGTCAGTTACTACTACATCTACAACAGAGTCTGTCTGCAGAAGGGTATTACCCTCCAGTCGGTAGAGTTCAACTACCTGTGTTACTGTATCTGAAGGGACTGATGCCCAACCATCCACATAATAGACTTTATAAAGATATGCTATCCCGACAACATGAAGGCCTGTTACAGGAGGAACATTTTTTACAGCAAGCAATTTGAACTGGTTTTGGGGAACTTCCAAATGTGTTAACGGACCTACGCCATAGGAGGTAAGCCATCCATTATATTCTTGCTGTAAAGAATCGAGATTCAACGGCGAGGGATAGTAAAAAGGATAGTTGGCAGTGACCGTGTCCCATTGGGCATAGCCGGCGAATGACAAACCCAGCAAAATAACGACAAAGACAATGATTTTTTTCATAAAATTGCTTATTAGTTTTCGTCTGCAAAACTACGAACTTTTTTCCAAATGGAGGAAAAAAGTTACATGCGCAGTCGTTTTTTCACCTATCAAACGAAACCCTCTGCGGGGAAAGCGGCGGCACGGCGGCCGCTTGCGACTGCCCTCACGCAGGGGTCAGGCGGGGGATGGCTGGCCATAAGAAAGTTGAACTGGAATTATATCAGCCTAATGTTAAATTTAATATCTCTTACTGTAGTAATTGTTTATATGGAGAGTGCTAGGTGAGTAGTAAGAGAGGGTATAGAGAGGGTGCTGTGTCATAGGCAGTTACATGTTTATTTGTCGGCTAGACAACACTGATACAGAGAGTTATATGCAAAAATATCGCTATAACTACTTGATTTCCAATACGGGCTTCGGCGCCGAAAAGCAGGCTTATTTTAACAGTTTTTATGTTAATCGAAATATGTCGAAATGGGACATTTTTTCGCCATCTTGGGGATGGTAAACAGATGGCGACGCCACGCCACTGAAGGTGGCGGGAAGCGGGCATAAAGATGATTATTATTTCCCTACTTTAAGGAGCAGAGCTGCGCTCTTCATGTCGGCAAAAGAAGGCAGACGGAAGGTGCTCCACGGCAGGTGGAAGAGGCGTATGGCCAGCACCAGCTGGGCCACGGCCATTAAGCTCTGGGCGGCGAGCGAAGCCCAGGCCGAACCCACGGCGCCAAGGCGCGGGATGAGCAGCATGTTGACCACAACGTTTAGCACCAAGGTGGTGGCGGCAAAGATGTTCAGCTGAGGGAGGTAGCCTCCGGCGGTGAGCAGGGTGCCGAAGATGTAGGTGATGCCTATGGGTATGATGCCAAATATAACCACACGGAACACAGGCACATAGGCTGCATAGTGCTCGTAGTAGCGCCATTGCATCAGCGGTTCGGCAAAGATGGCGCATCCGACGGCGGCAACGGTGGCGAAAAGCATCATGGGCCAGAACACCAGACGTACACTGTCGGCCACGGGTTTCCCCTCGGCACACAAACGCGAAAACACCGGCAACAGCGGCACACTGACCAGATAGGCCACCATTGTGAGGGCGTCGAGCAGACGGAAAGCGCCGGCATAGACGCCTGCCTCGGCGTCGCCGGCCATGCGTCGCAGCAGTATGGGGTCGATGCGGTTGTAGGATGCCATCAGCAGCACCAGCACCGCAAAGGGGGCGCTCTTGCGCAAGACGACCAGGAAGAAACGCCAATCCCACCGCAGCCGGCGGAAATGTGTGGTGCGGGCTATAACCAGGAAGGCCAGCAACGCCGTGAGGCCGTAGGCTGCAAGCTGCGCATAGACAAAATGGTAGATTGTAAACTGGAAATCGAGAATTGAGATTTTTGGGGCCCATAGCAGGAAACCGCAGATGACAATCATCAGCACGCGGTCGAGCACCGAAAAGAGGCTGTCCCACTTGAAGAGCAGCAGGCCCTCGAAGTTGCTGCGCAGATAGAGTATAAGCGAATTGAGGAACTGACAGAGCGTGAGCAATGCCAGCAGGCGGAATTCGTCGCTCCCGTAGCCCATCAGCAGGCCCACGGAGAATGTCACCGTCAGATAGAGCGCCAGCAGGCAAAGCTTGATGCCGAGAATGCCGCTCAGGTGCTTGGTAATCAGTTGCGGATGCTGTGCAATATTGCGGGTGTTGAAGTTGGTGACACCCAGGTCGAGCAGTATGTTGAAGATATAGCTGAAGCTGAAGAGTGCGGCATAGAAGCCGTACATGGCGTCGCCGACGGCGTTCTGCACCTCGACCTCGATGCCGAGGATCCAGAAAGGTTTCACCAGCAAGTTGGCCAGCAGCACCCAGAAGAGGCCCGATAGCAGCTTGCGTTGTATGCCTGTCTGACCGTTATCCGCTTTCATCACTCTTCGTTCTCCACGCGCCACCGCTCTTCCATCTCCCACTTTTCGCGCAGTTTAAGGGTCTTGTCAAAAGGTATGCACTTCTCGGGCTGGCGCTGCCGGCGATAGTCGCCCGCAGTCCATTTGCCGTCGGCATCTGCGTCGACCACGGCGCGCAGACGGTATTCGGCAGCGGGCAGGTGGATGAAACGCAAAGTGCCGCCAGCGCCTGTCAGCGTCTGGCGCTGAACCACGGTGTCTTTGCTGTCGAGCACTTCGACCACCAACGGGTTGCCGGTGGCATTGTCGATATGCATGGTCAGTATGCCGTAGTCTTTGGGGGTGAGTGTGAAGCCGAGGCTGTCGCTGTAATGGCCATAGAGGTCGGTGAACAAGCTGTCGCGCAGGAACATGCGATACTGCTCGTCGGATGTCAGCTGGGCGTCGACTCTTGCCATCAGGCCGCTGCTGTCGAGCAGCAATGGATAGCTGTGCACCACGCTGTCTTTCATCGACATGACCTCGGCCATAGCACCTTGACGCATTTGTGCGATAGGGTTGAGGAAGGCAAGCCGCAGGTCGTCGTAGTAGGCGCTGTTGTTCCTGCACAGGGCACTCATCAACGGTTTCTTTTCGGGTGGCGGCATGCCGCGAATACGCCTCCTGGGTTTGAAGCGAAGCTTGAGGGTATCGTTCAGGGCCGTGGCGGGGTCGGCAAGCAGCAGCACCGTAGAGTCGCACTGCTCGTTGAGGCACCACACCGTCATAGTGTCGCGCCGCTGGTTGAGGCGCCACTGCACCTCTTCGCCGCCAATCTGCGGCGCCTGCATGGGCAGCAAGGTTACGATGGTGATGCGGCCGGGGTCGGCAAATTCGGATTTAAGCACCCGCTGCTGGCTGCGGTCGGGAGCCGACACACGGAGGGCGGCCATAGCGGTGCTGTCGATGCTGTCGGTGGCGGCGAAGACGGCGTTGTCGAAAGCCACGGCTTCGCTGTTGCCTACGCGCAGGTTGCGGTCTTTGTCCTCGACGGCCACCAGGCGGTAGCGTCCGTCAGGGATATAGTGGAAGGCAAACCAGCCCTCCTTGTCGCAACGGGTCACGAAGTCGGGCTGCTCGGAGGCGGCGACGGTGTCTGTCGTGCAACGCTCTTCGCGGTAGGCCAGCACGGCGAGGGTCTCCTTCCAGGGTTTGCCGGTGCGTGCATCCAGCACGCGGCCGGCCAGCATCATGGTGTCCATGGAGCTGCCGGTGGAGAAGACATACTCGAAACTCGGCAACACATTGCCCTCGTTGAAGTCGGCGATGGCCTCCTTGAACTGGAAGAGGTAGGTGGTGTTTTCCTGCAGGGTGTCCTTGATCTTCACCAGTATGCCATGCCCCCTGGTGCTGTATTCGGCCTTGTGCTTAAGCGGAGGCGACACCAGCACGTTGTTGTCGGCATCCTTGAGCACCACATATTCGTCGAATTCGACGAAGAACTGATGGCGGTCGAAATGCCGCATGGCGTTCTCGGGCTTGCAGCCCACGCTCTTGGGCGGCTCAGTGTCTCTGGGGCCGCCGCTGGGATAGCCCTGCTTGGCACAGGCTGAAATCAAAGACAACAATGACAACAAAAACAACACTCCAAACACCCTTATGGCATTCCTGTTGTCTCTGTTGTTTATGTTGTCTTTAAAAAACAAATACATTGTCTTATTATCCAAATAGTTCGTGCAATTCGTCGTGCATCGCCGAGAGGGCGTTGTCGACGGGCGAATGGTCGGCGACGGTGGCGAAGATGGTGGCAGCCAGACGGGTGGGGTCGGTGGTGTCGGGCAGCGATACGGCAGCCGAGTTCACCAGGTTCACCATCTCGTCCTTTGCCTCGCGGATGCGGGTCCACAGCTCGGGGCTGAGGTAGACCTGCTGCGAGAGGTTGTGCTCCCACTCGTCGCGGATGTTCTTGGTCATCACGCCCTGCAGCAGCCGCAAGTCCATGCCGGGCTGCCAGCAGCGCAGCACCAGCGAGTTGGGGCTTATACGCTCCAAAAACAGCGCCATGCGTTCGTAGGCCTGCAGGCGTATGGGTGTGACCACCTTGAGGGTCTCGTTGCGCTCGTCGAGCTTCATCTGCAGCAGGCGCTCCTTCTGCTGGTTGTCGAAATAGCGCTTCACCAGCAAGTACACTATCCCGCCCGTGACGGCAACAGCGGCCAGCACGGCGAGGACCAAAACCAGGATAAAGATTATCGTTGTCATTGCATCAGTTTGTTTACAAGTTCTGTTACACCCTTGGTAGCCACCTCCTTGATGAAGGTCACCTGCCGGCTGACGGGCACCTCCTTGGGGTCAACCACAAAGCATTCGGCCGAACGTGGCACATAGTGTATCAGCCCGGCGGCGGGATAGACGGCCATCGAGGTTCCCACGACGATGAATATATCGGCCTCTTCGCACAACGCGGCGGCAGGCTCGATGTTGGGCACCGCCTCGCCGAACCACACGATGTGTGGCCTCAGCTGCGTGCCGTCGGGGGCTTTGTCGCCAATCTTTATGTCGCGGTCGCCGATGTCAACAATAAGATTGGGGTTGCGGTCGCTGCGGCCCTTGGTAAGTTCGCCGTGCAGGTGCAGCACGTTCGTCGAGCCGGCTCGTTCGTGCAGGTCGTCGATATTCTGCGTAACAATACGCACGTCGTATTTCTCCTCGAGCCTCACCAGCTGGCGGTGCGCCTCGTTGGGTTGAGCTTTGAACAGCTGGCGGCGGCGCTCGTTGTAGAAGTTGAGCACCAGCTCCGGATTGCGCTCGTAGGCCTCGTGGGTGGCCACGTCTTCCACACGGTAGTGCTCCCAAAGTCCGTCGCTGTCGCGAAAGGTGGAGATGCCGCTCTCGGCGCTTATGCCTGCGCCTGTCAGTACCACTATCTTTTTCATATCATGATTATAACGCCACAGAGGCTGGTTTATTGTGCAAGCTTGTCATTTCAGTGGCGTCAGGGTGGTGCGGCGGTTCTTGGCGCGGCCTTCGGGGGTGTCGTTGTCGGCCACCGGACGGCTCTCGCCGTAGCCTCGGTAGGTGAGGCGGTCGGCACTGACTCCACGGAGTATCAAGTAGTCGTACACCGCTTTGGCACGCTTTTCAGAAAGCACCATGTTGTCTTCGTCGCTACCCACGGCATCGGTGTGACCACCCACTTCGAGGCGTAGTTTTGGATGCCGCTGCAGAGCCTCGGCCAGACGGTCGAGTTCGGCGAGCGAGGTCTCGAGCAGCGTGGCCTTGGCGGTCTCGAAGAAGATGTTCCTTAGCGTAACAGTGTCGCCAAGGGTGAGCAGATTCTCGGCCTGGCGGATGGGGTCGATGAATGTTATGCGTTCGGGGCGCGACGGTGCGGGCATAACGAAGGAGTAGATGTCCTGGTTGCCGTAGCCGTCGGGACGGTCGCTGCTGAAGAGGGCCGTGCGGCCGTCAGGAGCTACGATGAGGTTGCTCTCGTCGCCGGTGGTGTTGATGGGGTAGCCGAGGTTGACAGGCGTGCCCCAGGTGCTGTCGCTGGTGCGCTTCACCATGTAGAGGTCGCTGCCGCCCATGCCCATGCGTCCGTCGGAGGCGAAGTAGAGGGTCTTGTCGTCGAAATGGATGTAGGGAGCCGTCTCGTTGCCTTTGGTGTTCACCGTGGGGCCCATGTTCCTGGGCTTGCTCCAACGGCCCTCCTCGAGGGTGCAGTACCATATGTCGGTGCCGCCATAGCCACCACTGCGGTTGCTGGCGAAATAGAGGGTGTAGCCGTCGATGCTGAGCGAGGGGAACGACTCCCAATAGACCGAGTTGACGGGTGCGCCAAGGTTGCGGGGACGACCCCAGCGGTCGCCGTGGCGCACGCTCATGTAAAGGTCGCAGCCCGTTGGCTCGTTGTTACGGCCGCAGCCTGTGAAGATGACAATGCGGCCGTCGTGCGAGATGGTCTGTGCACCCTCGTTGCCATGGCTGTTCAGCGGCTCGGGCATGCGCTCGGCGGGACCGAACACCAGCTCCATAGTGTCGTAGAGCGAGACATAGAAGTCCTCCTCCTGCGGCAGGCCACGCTGGGTGAGGGCGTTGCGCGGCGAGCGGCGCGTGAAGACCAGCGTGCGGTAGTCGGCCGTCAGGGCCGGCATATACTCGTCGTCGGCAGTGTTGATGTTAGGGCCGAGGTTGATGGGATGGTACGGCACGGGGTTCTCCACGGCATGCTGGCGCCATTCGGCAGTGCGGATGCCGTCGCGGGCCTCCTGCTGCCAGCGGCTGCTCTTGGGGTTGAGGTCGAGGCACTGCTGGTAGCACTCGCGCGCCTTGGCATATTGCATCAGCGCCATGTGCTGGTTGCCCAGCAGCAGGTAGGCTTCGGCATAGCCGGGGTCGATATCGATGGCCTTGTGAAGCAGCTTGATGGCCTCCTCGTACTGCCCCACGATGCTCTTCTCCACCGCCCGTTCGAACAGCGGCTCGCTTTTCGGCGTCTGCCCCATGGCCACCAGCGGCAGCAGCATGAGCAGTATGGTAAGGTATCTTTTCATGATGTATAAATAACGAAGCCCCACCATACTTTATTGTACGGTGGGGCTTATTGACTACCGATGTGGTCTTACTTGACCAGGGCGTAGGTGTCGCTGGCGATGACGTATTCCTCGTCGGTGGTGACGACGACGACGGCCATCTTCGAGTCGGGGGTCGAGAGGATGATGTCCTCACCCATGACATTGTCGTTCTTCGAGAAGTCAATCTTGATGCCGAGGCATTCCATGTTCTCGAGGATAGGACGGCGCATGAACCAGGCGTTCTCGCCGATACCGCCGGTGAAGAGCAACAGGTCGCAGCCGCCCATCTCGGCCATGTAGCCGCCGATGTAGCGCTTCACGCGCTGGGCAAACATATCGAAAGCGTAGGTGGCACGCTTGTCGCCTGCATCGCGACCGGCACGTATGTCGCGCATATCCTGCTTGTCGCCGCTGATACCGATAAGACCGCTCTGCTTGTTGAGTATCTTGGTGATGTCTTTCCAGTCCTTGCCGTTCTCGACAATCTCTTTCTTGATGATGAACTCGATGACGCCGGGGTCGACATCGCCGGGACGCGAACCCATCAGCAGACCCTCGAGGGGCGTCATACCCATAGTGGTGTCGAAGCTCTTGCCGTGGTCGATGGCGCAGATGCTGGCGCCGCTGCCCAGGTGGCAGGAGATAATCTTCAGGTCGTTCCAGTCTTTGCCAATCATCTTGGCGGCCTTCTCGGCCACGAACTTGTGGCTGGTGCCGTGGAAGCCGTAGCGGCGAACGCCGTATTTCTCATAGTACTCGTAAGGCACGCCGTAGAGGAAGCTCTTCGGGGGCATGGTGCTGTGGAAGGCAGTGTCGAACACAGCCACCTGAGGCACGCCGGGCAGCACCTCGCGCATGGCATAGATACCGGCCAGGTTGCCGGGGGTGTGCAGCGGGGCCAGCGGAGTGAGGGCCTTGATCTTCTCGATGACCTCGTCGGTCACGACAACGCTCTTGTCGAACGACTCGCCACCATGGGCCACGCGGTTACCGACAGCACCAATCTCCTTGAAGTCCTTGATGACACCCATCTTGGGGTCGATAAGGGCATTGAGGACAATCTTGATACCAGCGGTATGGTCGGGAATGGGCACCTGCTCGTAGTGCTTCTGACCGTTCCACTTGTGGGTGAACTCACCCATTTCCAGACCGATGCGCTCCAGCAGACCCTTGGCCATCACCTGGGCGTTGTTTGCCATGTCGACCAGCTGATACTTAATCGACGAACTTCCGCAGTTGAGAACTAATATCTTCATCTTTTATGTATTTGTTTGATTTATACTTTCTTTATGCTATCAACTCCTTTGATTGGAGAGTTCAAAAATACGAAAAAAATCCGAACTGACAAACACTATTTTAGCGGCGCCATGTGTCAAGCACCACCGGATAGTCGATGTCGCGCAGGAACTCGTAGGCACCTTCTGTCTTCAGCAGGTCTTCGGGGGCATGGGCGTCGGTGCTCACTATCAGCGGTATGCGCCACTGCTTCATCTGCCGTATGAGGCGCCGCGAGGGGTAGTAGTCGGGGTGGCGCCCTTTGTAGATACCACGGGTGTTGACCTCGCAGACAAGGCCGAGCTCATGCACCAGCGACAGGGTTTCCAGAGCCAGTTCTTCGTACCACGGCTCGTCTTCATGGAAGTAGCGGTCACGGTTGTGCATGGCTATCTTGTCTGGGTGCCCGACGATGGTGGGGCGGTTGCGCTCGAGCATGGCGTTCTGTTGATGGAAATAGGCACGTACGCCGCGGCGGATATCGCCGTGATAGTGCTTCATCAAACCCTCGTCGTAGGTCTCGTAGCGGCTGCCGTCGATCATCCATAGGTCTTCGTTTCCCCGCGGTTTGATGTCCGGTGCCGGTATAAGGTGCACGCTGCCGATGGTGTATTCCAGGCCACCACGGTCTATCAGCGGTGCGAAGTCCTCGAGCATGCCAGGGACATAGTCTATCTCCAGCCCCAGGCTTATCTCGATACGGTCCTTAAATTCCTCTTTCAGGGCACGCACCTCATGGCAATAGCCGTCGTAGTCGGTAATGGAGTAGGTGTTCTCGAAGGGCAGCGGACAGTGTCCGCTGAAGCCCAACGCCGTGAAGCCATGTGCCACGGCGAACTCCACCATCTCGCGAAGGGTGGCCTTGCCGTCGCAGTAGTTGCTATGGGTGTGGTAGTTAGTCTTAGAAAGCATATACCATGCTTAATGAAAGTCGCAGGTTGCCGACGGGGTCGGCATATCCTGCCATGGTGTATTCCGCCTCGGCGGTGAAGTCGAGACCTGTGAGGGTCTTGTAGGTGAGGCGTGGCTGCACGCGCCAGAGGTAGTCGAGGTCATGCCCGCGGCCGAAGCAGTGAACGAAGTACGTATTGCCGTAATCGATGTTCTTGGCAAATCCCATAAAGACACCGGGACGCCAATGGCCAGTGTCGCGCTCGACGTCGAGCCATACGGTGTTGAAGTGCCAATCCTCAAAGGTGCCGTCGGCCAGCATCAGGTAGCCGCCAAGGGAACAGCCTTCGTAGAGGCTGTTGTTCAGTAGCGTCTGCGCCTTAAAGGTGACACCCTTGAGCGCCAAGCTGCCAAAGACAGAATAACTCAACGAGGTGTACAAAGTACCATCGGCCGCCGTGCCTGTAGTGTTCACCACCGGCTGGATGGTCTTGGCATTGACGGCAGCACCGACAAAGAGTTTACCGCTATGATAACGTATCTGTGCGTTGAGCTCGGGCACCAGACAGTGGCGGGCAAAGAGTGTGCTGCTCTGCGGAACACCGTTGAGCAAGCCCTGGCTCATATTGTCGAGCTGCCACTGCGCCACAGCCACAGCCTCGAAACCGTCGAGGTGATACTCATAGCGTACCTGCGGCTGACGGGCATAGCAGTGGAAAGGAGAGCCCATATTCAGGGGGTTGGTCATGGGCATTATCTCGTGGATGACCATGGCATACCAGTACTGGCCTGCCAGCAGGCGGTGGTGCTCCCAGTTCATGTCGATGTGGGCGTGGCGCAGGCGCAGGTTGTTGATGGTGGCATTGGTCGAGCCGGTGAAGTCGCCTTCGATATAGGCCATAGTGTTGGCTCCCAGCATCTCTGGACCAACAACCTTAAGTCCCAGGCGGGCGGTGATGGCCAGCATGTCGGCCTGCCAGCCGTCGTTGATGTCGTGGCCAAGGCTGTCGAGCACTATGGGCTTGGGGTAGAAGAGCATCATATCCTCGCGGCCTCCCACCACCGAGCGGCTGTCGGCATAGTAATGCGGATTGACGAAGCCATGCCATTCGAGGCTGAAAGGCGACTGGGCAGAAGCTATGCCCATCAAGCCCATTAGCCCCATTAAACCTATCAGCAGCCTCTTCATTTCTTGATGGCAAGGATGAGTCCGAGGGCCACACCAAGCAGGGCGGCGAAGAGCACCTGCAGGTTCTGCGGCAGGATGAAGGTGATAGTGTGCGCCGGGAACCAGAAGAGTGGTATGGTCTTCTTGATGACGAAGTTCCACTGCATATCCCAGTTGACCTTCTTGCTGACAATCTCGCGCATCTTCATCGGACGCAGCAGACCGCGCACGGTGCCACCATTGTCGGTGATGTGGATGTCGGTGCACTTGTGGAAGGTCATCATCACGGGGGCGAAGATGCTGTTCATCAGCACCGAGACAGCGAAGGCGACACCTACCTTACCCCATGTGAGCTGGGAGGCGGCAAATACGGCAGCAGCACTTTTCCATCCAAGCGAGCCGAGGAACATCGGCACGCCGGTCTTGAAGATAACCATGGCCATGGCTATGCACATGCCAAGGAAGCCCCACACCATCATGCGCGGCAGGACTCCGAAGCCTTTCTTGTTGTAGACACCCTCGCGGATGCGCAGCGCCAGCATCTCGCCCAGCGTGGCAAGGATGGCGAACTTGAAGAAAGCCATGATGTATGGGTGGTTGGCCGTAGCCCAGTTGAAGCCTTCGGCACAGTGGGTCTGCGGGATGGCGAAGAGTGCCGCCACCACGGCGACACACAAAATCAATATCCAGTCTCCTTTTTTCATAACTCTTAACTTTTAACTCTTAACTCATATCTGCCAAGTTGCTCCGTCTTTGCCGTCCTTGACGGTGACACCGGCCTCCTTCAAGGCGTCGCGTATCTTGTCGCTGGTGGCCCAGTCCTTGTTGGCTTTGGCAGTGGCACGGATGTCGAGGATTATGTGCATCAGTCCGTCGATGAGGGCGGTGTTGTCGCTGGCGGCCTCGTCCTTCATGCCAAGGATGTCGAAGAGGAAGGTGTCGAAGACCCACTTCAGCTCGTCGATGTCGGCCTGGGTGAGCTTCACCTTGCCGTCGGCGGCGCCGTTGATGGTCTTGGCAGCCTCGAAGAGGTGACTGATGACCGTCGGCGTGGCGAAATCGTCGTTCATGGCGTCGTAGCAGTTCTGACGCAGCTGCTTCACGTCGGCTGTGCTCTCCTTGGCGGGCTGTATGCGGCCGATGGCCTTGTAGGCTTCCATAAGCTTGGAGAAGCCTTTCTCGGCGGCCTGCAGGGCTGCGTTGCTGAAGTCGACAGTGGAGCGGTAGTGCGCCTGCAGGATGAAGAAGCGGATGGTCATGGGGCTGTAGGGCTGCTCGAGCATCTCCTTGCCGTCCTTGTCCTTGTGGCTGCCACTGAAGAACTCGTCGAGGGTGATGAAGTTGCCAAGGCTCTTGCCCATCTTCTGTCCCTCGATGGTAATCATGTTGTTGTGCATCCAGTAGCGGCAAGGGGCGTGGCCTGTCGAGGCTACGCACTGCGCAATCTCGCTCTCGTGGTGCGGGAAGACGAGGTCCATGCCGCCGCCGTGGATGTCGAAAGGCGAACCCAGGTATTTGGCACCCATAGCGGTGCACTCGGCATGCCAGCCAGGGAAGCCGTCGCTCCAAGGCGAGGGCCAGCGCATGATATGCTCGGGGGCGGCCTTCTTCCACAGGGCGAAGTCGCCGCTGAAGCGCTTCTCGTCCTGACCGTCGAGGTCGCGCGTGGTGGCCAGCATCTCGTCGATGACACGGCCGCTGAGCTGGCCGTACTTATGAGTGTTCTCCTGATACTTGCGCACGTCGAAATAGACGCTGCCGTTCGAGACGTAGGCGTAGCCGGCGTCGAGAATCTGCTGCACCAGTGCTATCTGCTCCATGATATGGCCGCTGGCATGGGGCTCGATGCTGGGGGGCAGCACGTTGAGCTTCTCCATGGCGGCATGGTAGCGGTTGGTGTAGTACTGCGCCACCTCCATGGGTTCCAGCTGCTCCAGACGGGCCTTCTTGGCTATCTTGTCCTCACCCTCGTCGGCGTCGTGCTCAAGGTGTCCCACGTCGGTGATGTTGCGCACATAGCGCACCTTGTAGCCTAGATGGGTCAGGTAGCGGTACACCACATCAAAGGTGATGGCGGGACGAGCATGACCCAGATGGCCGTCGCCGTATACCGTCGGGCCGCAGACATACATGCCCACCCTACCCTCAGTCAGCGGGCGGAAGAGCTCTTTCTGGCGGCTTAATGTATTGTATATTAACAATTGTTGCTCCATAAGCTTATATATATTATTTTGCAAAAATACAAAAAATTACCGAACCGCAGGCAAAAAAATGGGGCGGCTCCAATTGGAGCCGCCCCTCAAGAGTGTTAGTGAAGTTTAGCTTACTTCACAATCAGTTTGCGGACCACAGTGCTCTGCTCGCCGGTGATACGGACGAAGTAGGCACCCTTGGCCACGTCGTTGAGGTCGATAGTCAGAGTCTCGCCGGCGAGAGTCTCGCTCATCACCACGCGGCCGTTCACGTCGACAATGCTCATCGTCGAGCCAACCAGGCGCTCGCCTACACGCAGGGTGACCATGGTGCTGGCGGGGTTCGGGTAGAGGCTCAAGGCGTCGGCCATGTCGGCACCGTCGATGCCCTGCTGGCCATCGGTGGTGGTGAAGTTGGCGCTAACGTATGCCGACACAAGGTTCTCGGTGCACACGGTGGCCACCTGGACGGTGTATTCGGTGGTAGCCTCGAGGTCGGTCAGCACATAGGGGTTAGAAGTGGTGTTGAAGATGCCAAGCTCTTCACCCTGGCTGAAGCCTACATAGCCGAAGGCCACGCGGAAGTTCTCAGCACCCTCGGGAGCCGTCCAGGCAACGGTGGCGCTGTTGGCGGTGACGTTGCTCACGGTGACGTTGCTGACAGGCTGGCAGGCGTCGGTGGTGAAGTTGACAGGTGCGCACCACGGACCCTCGATGTTGTGGTTGCTGCCACACATCGGGCGCACAACGGCGCTGTAGGCACGCTGCGGCATCAGGCCGTCAACGGTGGTGCTGGTGGTCTGAACGGTGACAACGACAGAGTCGACAGTGCTGTACACCTTCACCTCCCAGGCACTCTCGTCGCCGACAGCGGTCCAGCTGAGGCTCACGCTGTTGTAGCTGGTGCCGGTGACATTGAGGTCGGTAACCTCCATGCAAGGCAGCGAGTCGGTCACAAAGAAGCCTTCAGTCCACTGGCTCATCTCGCTATCCTCGCACTCCTGACGCACCTGGTAGTAGTAGGTGGTGGCGGGGGTGAGGCCGGTGATGTTGAACACGCCGGTGGTGGAAGTCATAGTGTTGCCGAGGGCGGCAAGGCTGGTGCCATACTGCAGCTCGTAGCTCACGCCGGTGCCGACAGCGGTGACGGTGGCGCTCTCGTATGTGACGTTGCTCACATTGGCCATGGGAGTGGGACAGCCACTCTGACCGACGACGGTGATGTTGTCGATACCGACAGAGTAGTAGCTGGCATTATGAGTCCAACGGAAGCCCAGGCGGACAGCCGTGGAGGGAATACCTGCGAAGGAGACACTGTCGAAGGTGATGGTGGTGGTACGCGTCATGGTGTCGACCGGAACGAAGTCGTTCTCCAGGTCGTGCCCGGTGAAGTAACCCACCTCGAGGTCACCGTAGGAGGTGCTCTCCATACGATAGTAGAAGCTCATCATGCAGGTGTTGAGGTTGGCGTTGAGGACGGGCAGGGCCACAATCTTGGTGTCACCATAGCTGGTGGAGCCGGAGGTCATCGTCAGCGCGTTGGTGTTATCGTTGGAGTACCAGTAGGAGCCGGAACCAACCACATGCGGGAAGTAGGCATCGTCGCTACCATTGCTGTAGCCTTCCCAGCAGAGCGGCAGCGAGCCGGCGGTGCTGTAGGTAGTGGCAGTGACGCTGTTGAAGTCTTCAGTATACGGCAGGTTGATCGGAGCGCAGAGCGTGGTGAAGCGTACACCGTCGCTGTGGAGGCTGGTGTCGCCGGCGCCACAAATCTTACGCACCCAGACGAGATACTCGGCGGGCGAGGTGAGGCCGGTGAGGTTATAGCTATTGGTGTTGGCAATAGCAGTCTGGTTGGTACCGCCCACCTCGCGATAAGTAATCTCATAGGTGGCGTTGGCCTCACCCTGCCAAGTCAGCATAGCCGAGGTGGTGGAAGGAGTAGCCTGGAGTTCCACCGGGCGCGGGCAGGAGCTGTAGTCGATGTGGATGTTGTCGACTGCGGCGGCCTCGCCGAGGTTGGGATAGTTGCTGTTGCCTTCGGTGTTCTGGTTGAACCAGAAGAAGGCCACACGCTGTACACCACTGATGGTGTCGAAGCTGCAGCTATAGGTCTGCCAGGTAGTGTCGAGACGTGCGAAGGTGAAGAGGTAGAGGTCGTTCACATTGCCCCACGGGGTCATCAAGTTCTCGCCCGAAGGCACGGTGGGCAGGCTCGGATCGGCAAGGAGCACCATCAGACCGTCGTAGTTGCCGGTGGTGGTACCACCGACGCGGGCGCGGAAGCTGAGGGTGTAGCTGCTGTCGATAGCACCGAAGTCGATGTCGCGATAGGCAGTGGCGTTGACCACAGCGTCGTACAGGTAGGGCTTGTAGGTGATGCCTGCGTCGCCCGACATATACATCGAATAGGTGCCGCTGTCGGCCACGGCGGTGCCGCGGTACCAACCCTTGACGTCGTTGCTGCTGCAGGTCTGCCAGTTGGCCCACTCGCCGGCGTTCTCAAAGTCGCAGTCGTAGGGCAGCGTGGCGGGGACCTGAGTGGTGTTGAAGACACAAGCCCTGCGGCTGTATTCACCGGTGTCGCCGGCGCCGCATATCGACTTCACATAGTACTCACCCTGATACGACGAGGGGATACCCGTCAGCGTGAAGGGGTTGCTGTTGGCAACCACCTGGGTGCCGGTGCCGGGCTGGAAGCCGCGGGGACCGTATTCGACAATCCACTGGCTGGCGCTGCCGCGCTCATGCCAAGCAAGGTCGACCGAGTTGGTAGTGGCATTGCTGACCGTCAGGCTGTCGGGACGCGGGCAGGTGGGAATCACCTCGAGGGTCAGGTCGTCCATGTAGAAGTAGCAGTATGCACTGTCGTACACGGTTCTCATGGCAACATGCAAGCCGCTGTCGGGATAGCTGACCAACGACACCTCGAAGGTCTCCCATGTGCTCAAAGCACCACTGTGCTGAACAGTGTCGACAGGGACGAAGGTGCTAATGTCGTTCGGGTTGGTCATCACACCGACTTCAAGCTTCGGACGGCCATAGCTGGTGCTGGTGTAGAAGGTGCTGAACACCAACTGGGTCTGGTTGGCCATGATTGTGCTGTCGAGCTGGGGCAGGATCACAACCGACTTGTTGGTGAGGGTGCTGCTGCTGTACATATACACCGAGCCGCCTGTTGAGCCAGACATGTTATAGTTACCGGAAATAATAGAATAGGATCCGGGGCTGTAGGCACCGGTGTTGTACCAGCAGTTGGGCAGGTGGCCAACACCCCAGTTGTTGAAGTCCTCGGTGTATGGCAGGGTGATGGGGGCGCAGAGGGTGGCAGTGGCCACCTCGGACGAGAAGTTGCCTTCGGTGCAGGCGTTCTCAATCTGGAACTCGTAGTTGGTGCCCGAAGCGAGGCCGCTGAAGGTGTAGCTGCTGCCGGTGACGGCCACAGGGGTGCTCCAGGTGGTATCGCCGGCCACACGGTAGTAGGCGTTCCACGTGGTCTCGACGTTGCCGGGAGCCCATATCACGGTGACGCTGGTGGTGGTGGCATCGGTCACAGCCACTGCCGGAGCGGCACAGGTACCGTACTGCGAGCATCCGCTAGTGGAGAGAGTGATGTTGGGTCGATAGTAGCTACGGCTGCTCGGAGAAACCGAAGCGGGGTTGGAGCCGTCGATGGGGTTGCTGTCTTGATATTTGTACATCGTGCGATATACCTGAGGCGAGGTCTCGGTGCTCTTGCCATAGAAGCCGGAGCTGGTGTGCGAAGCGCCTGCGGGCTGGTTCATCGTGGTGGTAATGCAGATGTTGCTCGAACCGTCCCACACAAACGGGGTGGACAGTTGGTAGGTCACCGATCCAGAAGTTCCGGTAGGATGCGGGCCATTATAAACCAAAGCCGCAGCACCCGTAGGTTGCCAGTTGGAAGTGCTGGAACCAGTGAACTCGGAGGCCGAGGTGTTGGTCATATAGATGGAGAACTCCTTGGCATAGCTGGAGTTATTGGTCCATGTGTAGGTGATGGAGGTGATGGTGTTGCTCATACCCAACGCTGTCAACTCACTGGCCAGATAGATGCTCTGGCACATAGTGTTACCCCAGGAACTGTTGACGGGTACGCCGGTAGTCTCGGAGGTGCCGGTGCCTATGGTGCCGGTAGTAGACAGGGCAGTGTCTTCAACCTCGCAGGGGAACTGCTTGGTGGTGAAGTTGGCCGTGGCCACGCCGCCGGGGAAGCCGTCGCAGTCGGTAGTGACACGCACATTGTAGTCGGTCAGCGGGTCGAGGCCGGTGATGACAGCATAGGTGCCGGTGACGGCGGGCAGGCTGATCCAGGTGTCGGCAGTGTCGACCTTGTACTCGACCGTGGCGCCGCTATAGGTGCCATAGAAACCGGGCTGCCAGGTCACGAGGGCAGCGGTGGGAGTGGCGTTCACGGTCAGTGCCTCGACAGGCGAGCACTGGGGAGCGGCCACGCAGTTGACGAAGATTTCGAAACCAGCGTTGACACTGGAGACGTCGGCATGCCACTTGATGGTGATGGGGCCGGAGACGCAGGTGTCGAGCGGGATGGTCTGGTTGGTGGCCATGCTCTGGTCGCTCCAAAGCAGGTTGCCGCCGTCGCCCACACCCTCATAGATATAG
Source organism: Bacteroidales bacterium (assembly GCA_017524785.1). Lineage (GTDB taxonomy): Bacteria > Bacteroidota > Bacteroidia > Bacteroidales > P3 > Colimorpha. The sequence continues at coordinate 33,239 of JAFXUY010000144.1, forward strand.
AGGTGGTCGCAGCAACTCTCGTGGGCGAGGGTGCCGTAGAAGGTGAGCATGGAGTCGGCAGCAGCGGGATATATGGTAACCATACCGTCGAAGCTGTCGGCGTAGTCGCCATTGGGGCCACCATCGTCATAGATGGCGCCGCCGCACATGGTGATGGTGGCGTTGCCGGGACCCATGATGTAGGAGCCGGGGGTGACGGACACGGGGCCGCGCCAGTTGCTGTATCCGTCGCCGCAGTCGGAACGGACATACATGTCGTAGGCCACACCGCCGACGAGGTTGGTGAAGACATAGCTGGTGTCATTCATATCAATGGCGCTGTCGGCATCGGGAGTGGCACCCGCAGGGCCGACAAAGAGCTGCCATGCCGTGGCTTGGCCCATTTCGCTCCACTGAGCGACAACGCTGTCGGCAATGGCACCGTTGACAACAAAGTTGTCGGGCTTGGTGCAAGGATTCACCTGTTCGACGAGCACATTGTCGAGCCAATAGTACCAAGCGGTGGAACCGTTCTGACGCCACACCAGGTAGTAGACGCTGTCGGGGTCGAGGTTGGCCACAGCGGAATCAAGCGAGAGGTCGTACTCATAGTTGAAGTAGGTTGCAGTGGTCGAGGGGTCGATGGTGTGCAGCACCACCATGTCGCTGGCGGCGACAGGGTCGGAGGTGTAGCCGAAGTTCATCGGGCCCGACGAGGAACCTTCCTTGCGCAGGTCGAAGCTGATAATCATCTGGTTCAGCGGAGCGTTGATATAGGGAGCGATGACAGCTGCCGTACCAGCGAACTGGATGCTGTTGCCATAGCTGGTGGTGATGTAGGGGTAGCTGCCGCTCTGCACACGGGTCCAGCAGTCGGGGTAGCTGCTAGAGGCATAGCTGTTGAAGTCCTCGCTAAGAGGCAGACTCTGCACACCGCAGGCCGTGTGGGCCGAAACGCCCACGGGGGTGCTGACATCCTCGCCGCCACAGTCGGCCTGGACAGTGATGTTATAGTTGGTGTTGGCATTGAGGTTGTCGAAGGTGTAGGTCGTATCGCTGACGTTTTCGGGAGTGCCGCCATTGAGGCTCACAAGCCAGTTTGTCTCCTGGCCGCCGGCGCTCCAGCTCACAGTGATGGAGTCGCTGCTGACATAGTCGACCGTGAGGTTATACGGAGCCGGGCAGGAGTTGACATTGATATAGACATTGTCGACAGCTGCGGGAGGGTTGTCGCCGCCGCTGGCGTCGTTGGACCACAGGAAGGCCAACTTGTAGGTGCCGGGGGTGCTGATGCGGAACTCGCCGGCCAGGGTGGTGAAGGAGGACGATTCGGCAAGGGTATGCAAGCCGTCGCCGTTGGCTGGAACGAGGTCGATGCAACCCGGCAGCTGGATGGTGGCGTAGTTGTAGGTGGTGCCGTCGCCGGCCACATGGTTGACTGAAGCCGGGGAAAGACAAGCACGGAGGTAGTCGTAGTAGTTGCTCTCGCCCTGGCAGCGCCAGTCGAACGAGAAGGCATAAGAGCCCGTATCGCTGAAGTTGATGTAGCGATAGGCGTAGACATGGCTCGACGTGCCATTGTCATAGGCACTGGTAGTGCCGTTGTTATTGGAGACATAGAGGGCATTGGTGCCGCCATTGTTCACGGCGGTGCCGATGTACCATGCGTTGGGCTGCGTGCCGTTTTCCAACACCCAGCCAGCATTCTCATCGGCATCCTCAAAGTTGCAGGTGTAAGGGAATACATTCACCGGCTCGCCAGGCAGCGTGCGGGTTTGGGTAGAAACGACGACACTGCTGTCATCGGCGCCGCAAACAGCACGCAGATAAATCGTGTATACAGTGTTGGCGTTCAGGTCGCTGATGGTGTAGGAGGTGTCGGTGACGCTTCCGATCACACTGTCGCCAATGGAGAGATACCATTCAGCCTCCTGGAAGCCGGGAGTCCAATGGAGGGAGATATCGGAAGTTGTGGCGCTGTCGACAGTCAGAGCCGTCGGGGGCGGGCAGCTGACGAGGGTGTGGACAGCGACGGTTGTTGCTCTCGATTCGTCGCCGCCGCCGCAGTCGGTAATGACGCCGAAGATATAGTTGTGGTCGGGAGTCAAGCCAGAGAGGCTGACAGTGGTGTCGGAGATGCCCGAAGCCATTATAGTGCTGTCAGGCATGGTGATTACGGTGTAGGAGGCACCGCTGTTGAGGGTGTCAACCCAATTGAGGGTGCAGCTCCAGGGAGCGATGTCGGTGGCGGTGAGGTTGCGCACGCGGTTGCAAGTGATGGTGCCGCTGGTGATTGCAAGCCTCATGTTGGCAAGGTAGTTGCGCGTAGTCCTTGATCCGCTATAGGAACTAGTGTTGTAGGGGTCGGGGTTGTAGCTGTCGCTATATAACTGGACAGCCGCGCCGGTTACACTGGTGTAGGTGAAGTAGCGGGTTGAATAACCGCTGGTAGATTCATGCATGGCGACCATCAGGTTGCTCGCGCCGTCATAGTCGAAGGGGGTGTCCAACTCAATGTTGACCCATCCGGTATAGTTGGCAGGGATGGTCCACGAGCCGGAGTAGACAATGTCGCTGGCAGTGACAGCCTCAAAGTCTGAAGATGACGAGAAAGTCGACCGCGTGACACTCTTCATGTACAGAGTAATGGTGTTGGTCTGTGCCGTGGAGTTGGACGTACCCAGGTAGAACTGGACCGCAGTAATCTGTCCGGGCATGTCAATGTCACTGGCCTGATAGACCATCTCCGTAAAGGAGTAGCCGTAGAGTGAGTTGAATGGTATATAGTACGATGTAGACGTACCAGTACCAATAGTCACAGTGTCCTGTGCCATCACTCTGACGGGCAATGCCAAGGCCACTATCGCGACCAATGGCATCAGAAACTTGTAAAATCGTTTCATAGTGTTGTGATTTTGGTTAATAATAAATGAATTTAACATTTTGTTTTCCTTACAATATGCCCCCTCCCCGGCCGTTTCGTGCGGCCGAAGTACGGGTGTGCCAAGTTGTGTTGTATAGCCTATTTGCATAATATACAACTATTTGCGCAGACAATAGCCTGGCTCTTATAAAGTACAAATATACACTTTTTTTTTCATATATGATAAAAAAAGTTCTCCTCAATGTTGCCATCGGGCAGCCAATGACTGGCCCTGTTCTTCGGTTGTTCTTCAGTTGTTCTTCGGTCGTTCTTCGGTGGATGACCGAAGAAATACCGAAGAAATACCGAAGAAATGATGGAGTAGACAGGGGGGTGGCTGGCAAAAGAGGCGGGGGGG
>JAFXUY010000145.1 GCA_017524785.1 Bacteroidales bacterium
AAATGTGGTTCCCTTTTTTATTTTTGGTGGCTATGGAGTTCGGTTGCCTCATCAAGTTCGGCAGGCATACCACGCTCATCAAGCTCGCGGGGCATACCAGTCGGCTGAGCCGACGGCAAACCACACCTCTTCCCATTCCGTGCCGAAGGCGTCGGCTCTGCCGACTGCCAAGGCTGCGAACACCGCTGAATAAAAACAATGAAGTGAGCAACGTGAAGTTAAGCCCCGCATCGCCGATGATACTGCACTTGTTTGTGGAAAAGTAGGTCGCCGCCAATCTTTCTAAGGGAACCGCAATCGCGGTTCCCTTTTTTTGTTATTCTTGGGGAAATTATTTTGTCGGTTATCTAAATGGAATGATTTTTATTAAGTTCAAGGAGTTGCTCTAATGTTTTGCGGGTATTGCTCAGGTGGGGCACCTTGTGTTGGCCACCCAGTTTTCCGTGCATCTTCAGCCAGTCTTTGAAAAGGTTCGGTCGGGCCACGATAATTTCGGGGAATTGGATGGTGGTGTCGTTATGCCGCCGAACCTCATAGTCACCGTTTAATTCTTGCAGCCGTTTGTCCAAATGTGAGGCAAACTGGTGGAGGTAATCGGGATGTCGTGAGAACTCGATGAGCCATTGGTGACATCCTTTGGTGTGCTCATCTATAAACACTGGCGCCGCTGTATATTCTAGCACCTCGGCATGGGTTTGCTGACAAGCGTAAGCGAGAGCCTGCTCAGCATTGTCGATCACAAGTTCCTCGCCGAAGGCGTTGATGAAGTGTTTGGTGCGACCGGTGATTATGAACTTGTAGGGATTCTTAGCTGTAAACCGCACCGTGTCGCCTATAATGTAGCGCCAAAGTCCACAGGAGGTGGTGATGACTATCGCGTAGTTCTTTCCGGTTTCAACTGCCCACAGCGGCACCGCTTCGCCACCTTCCACGGGGATGAACTCGTAGAAAACGTCACGGTCTATCAGCAACAGCAAAGACTTGTCTGCTGGGTCGTCCTGTATGCCGAAGAAGCCCTCGCTGGCATTGTAGGTCTCCATATAATGCATGTTGGGCGAGGTGATAATCCGATGGTAATAATCGCGATAAGGGGTGAAAGCGACGCCACCGTGAAAGAAGACCTCAATGTCGGGCCACACCTCATTGATGTGAGTCTTGCCGGTAACATCCAGCATGCGGGTAAGTACGGAAAGCATCCATGAGGGTGCTCCAGAGAGGCTTGTCACACGCTTGTGCATGGTTTCGCGGACAATCCGCTCGCATTTCTGCTCAAAGTCGGCCATCAGCGCCGTGCTGTGTTTCGGCACACGAACCATGTCGGCGACAGGATGGACATTTTTGTCTATCATGATGGCACTTAGGTCGCCTGCAACCGATTCTTTCAGACAGAGATTCTCCTTGTAGCTGCCGCCGAGAACGAGGCCGTGGCCATCGAGCAGGTGCGAGTGGGGGTTGTTTCGCAGATAGATGGCCACTGTGTCAAACCCTCCAGCGCAATGGATTCTGCGCAAGCCTTCACGAGAGACTGGGATGAACTTCTGTTTATCGCTGGTTGTGCCGGACGATACGGCATACCAACGAGTTCTTCCTGGCCACAAGATATCCCTTCCACCATGGCGCATGCGGTTGATATCGTCCTTTAGGTCCTCGTAGCTGTTTATGAGGACATGACGGATGAAATCTTCATAGCCATTGACGGAAGAGAAATTGTGCTTCTTTCCGTATTCAGTATCCATTGCCGAGCGGAGCAACTGAGCGAGTACTGACCGTTGCAATCTTTCAGCCTCGTTCAAGTATTTCTCCAATTCCCTTTGACGGGGAAGCAAGAACTTGTTTACAATACTGGTTATTGATGGCATTGTTCCTTGATTCAGTCGTCGTAGCGCAAAAACTCTCCGTTCTTGTTGAAGACGAGTTCAATGGTGTTGTTGAGTTCCACGTCGTAGTTGTTACGGTCTTTGCCGATTTGCACGACATACAGTCCTGCATGGTTGGCAGCGACGTAATCAATCACGCCTAGTGGGATGATGGCTGTTGGCACACCGTTTGTATCGCGATCTTCCACCTCGTCCCATTCACCATTACTTGTAAAGTCTATGTTGGCCCCATCGGTGAAAATAACTTCATACTCATTGTCTGCCACTTCGTTGTCGTGGAAGACAGTAGACACCAGCTTGTCTGTGAAATGTGTCTGCACGAAGGTTTGTGCTGTCAGCGGCAGTTCACTGAAGTCGATAACTTTCTTGCCGTCCTCATGGCATGCCGCGAGGCTCATTGCGGCGACGATGGTCGCACTCATTACGATTGTCTTTTTCATTGTATGTTGTGTTAATTATTGGTTGTTAAAATGTTGATTGGATTTCTATTTTCCGATGGCTTCATTAACGTTGATTACATAGTCGGCGTACTCGGCAGCAGTGTGAGGCCGATGATTATCTGTCCCACCGACCACATCTTGTCGCGTTTCATCAGCAGGAACACGAGGCTCACGGCGGCAATGACAAGCGGGAGGCTGAAATAGCCAGAGCCCTCGCCGAGTCCAAGCAGGGTGATGATCCACGCCGTCACCGTGGTGCCGATAGGGGCACCCATAATTACCGCCACCGCGTCGCCAAGCGACAACAGTCCTGCGTTGACGAAGCTTACCACCATCACCGTGGTTGTACTCGACGACAAGATGGCCGCCGTCACACCCATGTCGGTCGGGATGCCCTTCAGCGGCCGACCGGTCATCTTGCCCAACACGGCTCGCATCTTGCTACCCGAAGCCTTCTGAAGACCCTCACTCATCATCTTCATGGCGAAAAGAAACACCGCAATAGAACCAGTAAAATTAATGATAATCAGTAGAATTGTCGTAATGTTCATGTCTGTCTGTATTATTGATTTGATGCCGCAAAAGTACAAACAGATTGTTTCATAATTGTTACGAAAAGGTTAAGTTTTTGTTAAGTTTATCAGCACGCTTGGGAAACATTCACAGGATGTTTCCTCAGTGCGCAGAGTGCAAAGGCGTAAGGGGGCTTGACTGTGAGGCTGACAAGCCGAGCAGGTGGGAAACCAGGACATAGTGATCCGGGGTTCGCTCGTCAAGCTCGCGGGGCATACCAGTCGGCCGAGCCGACGGCAAACCACACCTCTTCCCATTCCGTGCCGAAGGCGTCGGCTCTGCCGACTGCCAAGGCTGTGAACACCGCTGAATTAATTAATTAAAGTGAGCAACGTGAAGTTAAGCCTCACATCGCCGATGATACTGCACTTGTTTGTGGAAAAGTAGGTCGCCGCCAATCTTTTATAAGGGAATTACAATTGTGGTTCCCTTTTTTGTTTTGCTGTGCGATACATTGTTTCTCCTGCCCGCCGGGCGGGCGAGATCTTGTAAATCTTGTATATTATTACCGCCTGCGGCGTATTACCCTGTAGGGGTTAACGTTTAATAGCAAGGTCGCCGCCAATTTTTTTAAAGGAGTTCCATTCGGGACTCCTTTTTTTTGTCCCTTTTGTGACATTTTCTGTTTTATTGCGTTTAATAATAGTATAAAAATTCAAGGCGCAATGGATGAGCATCCTTTCATAGAACTAGTTGAACAGCATGAGGCGGCCATTGGGCGCGTGTGCCGTTCATTTTGTTCTTTCGCCGAGGACCGAGAGGACCTGCGGCAGGAGATTCTACTCAACCTTTGGCGCGGATGGAAAACCTACCGTCCCGACCACAAGACCATTACGTGGGTTTATCGTGTGGCGCTGAACACGGCCATCAGTTGGCGACGACAGAGAAAGAGACAAATTGAAATGCTGTCGCTTGACGGTTTTGACCCGCCTGATGATTCCATTCTGCGGGAGCAGTCGGCCAACCTGAAAGCGTTGATTGCCCAGCTCCCCGTCAGCGATCAGCGGCTTATCAATCTTTACCTCGACGGATTCACAACCGAAGAGATGGGCCGCCTGATGGGCATCAGCCAGACCAACGTCACCACGCGCCTTGGGCGCATCAAAGAAAAACTACGCAAAATAAAAGATATATGAATATCGATGAATTGATAGAAAGAATACACAGCGAAAACGCCACGCGCCGCCGAACTGAGCACCGGGCTTCCCAACAGCCTGCTGTCAAGATTGCCTGGCGTATTGCAATACCTGCCGCTGCAGCTGCTGCCATATTGCTTATCGTCCTGCTGCCGCGCGAAAGGACGTCTGGCAACACGACCTACGCCTCTGCCGGCATTTACTGCAACAGCCAATGCAATCCTGACGACGTGCTGGCCTTGATAGATAATAATATCAACCATATTAGAACAATATAATCATTATGAAGCGTATCATGCTTATCATAGTCCTGCTGGCAATAGGCATTGTTGCCAACGCACAAACCGCCCTCTACAAACATTATGCCAATCGGCAGGGCATAAAAGCCTACTGCGTCGAGCGCTACCCCCTTTCGAGCGGTGACATCGTGACAGTCACTTTCTTCGAGGCCGAAGATAAAGAGGCCTATGACTCATTGCAACGCGAGTTGAATCATCTTCCATACTCTCCACGTCGATGGAGCGGCGAGGGCGAGGTGGAATACAATCCCCATCCACGATGGCAGCAGGTAAGGGAGAAGACAGAAAAGAAGATGGCAGAGAAAGAGATGAAAAAGAAGGAGATGAGGCTTCACATCGACTCGGTGATGCGCGCGAACGGCTATAGGGGTAAACACCTCGTAGTCTTCAATGCCGACGCCCTACCTGGCGACAAAGGCTACTACGCCATCTACAGCCCCTCCGACCGCATGGTGATATTGGCCTTTCACGTTACCAATGACGATGAAGCACGGAAGATTGCCACGCACATGACGGCCACTGAATACTAAATCTTTATTCTCATGAAGCAGCATTTGTTGTTTGCGGTCGTAATGATGACCGCAGGGGTGCTCTCTGCCCAAATCACCGATAGCATCACACAAGCCAAGTTGGACAGCATTGATGCCAAAATGAAGATGCTGAAGCTGAAGGAAATCAGCATCTCGGCACCGAAGCCAGTATACAGTATGACGGGCGAGGTGGTGAACTACAATGTGGAGAACGACGAGACGGTGCGCGACCTCACCGCGTGGGATGCCATCCGCAACGCGCCGACGGTGCAGGTGGACGAGGAGGGCAACCTCACGATGCGCGGCTCGGAGCAGGTGGAGGTGTGGCTCAACGGACGCCCCACAGGTATGAAAGGCGAGGTGCTCAGGGCTTTCTTTGAGAGTATGCCTGCCGAAGCATTGGCCCGCATCGAGGTCATCAAGAACCCTTCAGCCAAATATATGGTGGAAGAGGGCAAGCATATCCTCAATATCGTCACCTCGGCCAAGCTGCGTACCAGCGAGCTATGGCTAATAGGATTGAGCGGCAACACGCGGCCCTATTTCTCGCCGTGGGTGAGCTATGTGCGCAACAGCGACCGACTGAAGTTCAACATCCACCTGGCGGGCAGCCACAGCCATGGGGAGAGCAACAGTAGCGGCGATGCCACACTCACCGACGGAACCGATACCACCAGCCATTTCTATTATCGCACAACTAATGAAAGTGCCCGTTACTTCGGCGACCTGATGTTCAACATCGACTACAAGATTGACTCCGTAACCGATCTCCACGTCAACAGCTTCAATCTGCTGCTGGGCGACTACAACGACCGAATGGTCACCCACCGTGAGCAGTGGGACTACCGGCCCGACACGGTGCACTATCGCTACCGCGACAGCTCCGACTCACGCTTCGCCATGCTCACTGGTTCCTTGAGTTTCGACATCAAGCGCCGTTCCCGTCGCAAGGGGCAGAATTTGAAATTTGGCGGCGTGTGGAATTATATGTTCAACGGAAACCATTACCTCCAGCAACGCCTCATAGGTCTTGCCGAGGGTGCGCCGACGACCGCACTGCCCGATAACTACGACCGCACCAACGACAAATACAGCAGCCGCAACAATGTTGACCTCTCGCTTACCTACAACCACCAGTTGGACAGCAACGACGCGCTAACTTTCCGCATCGCGGGCCGCCCCTTTGGCGACAGTCACAACCGTCGCGACATCTGTTATCTCGACCCCACAGTGGGACTCTATTCGATTCCCGATACGCTTCGCAACGGCATATCCGACTACTATACTCGGTCGCTCTCGGCTTTGGTCTCGTGGCGGCACGAATGGGTACGCACCACGTTGACCGTCGACCTCTATGGCAAGCAGTCGTGGCTACATATCCAAAATACAGGTCTTTTCCCCGACGACACCCTTTTCCGCTTCCTCACCTTCGAGCCGTCGCTCAGCCTCACCCACCGCACCAAGGGTATGCATTATTGGCGCTTCCGGCTATCGCACAACGTAAATACGCCCACCGGTGGCGACCTCACCACTTCGCGCATCTACAGCGACGACAGCTACAGCACTGGGAATCGCAATCTCCATAGTTCCTATACCGAAAAAGCCACCGTCAGTTGGAACAAATACTTCCAGAAGATTGGCAACATGGGCGTCGAAGCCTACGCCAACTACACCTCGGGCGGCATCGAGAGCATCACTGCCTCCACTCCCTACGCCGACGAGTACATAGGGCGCGTCATCACCTACGCCATGCCGAAGAATATCGTCTCGTCCTACAAGGCGGGAGCCGACGCCAATATCACCTACCGTCCGGCGGCGTGGGCAAGCGTCAGCCTCAATGCAAGCCTATATCGTAGCGGTTATGCGGTCGAGGATGAGCCGATGCAGGAGCAAACTTCGTGGAGCATATACGCCCGATTGTGGACAAAGGTGGCCAAGCTGGTCAATATTGATGCCAACATCAGCTACGGCACACCTGTTCTTGGCCTTTACACTCAAGAGCAGAGGGCCGTCAGCATAGGTCTCGGAGCCTCGGCCACATTGCTTAAAGGACGACTTTCGCTGCGTGCCAGCATCAGCGACCTGCTCAACAACAATATGACCAGCTCCACCGTAGCAGCACCCACTTTCGCCGCCAACAGTTCGAGCCACACGAGTTCCCGATACCTCACCTTTGGCCTCACTTGGCGCATTGGCAAACTTAATCTCGAATACCAAGCCCGCGGTGGTGCCGCAGGACAATAAGGGAATAAATCAGGCAGTAGCAACTTTCCATGGGATTCCTTTTTATCTGGAACTATATTAAAAACTATTTTATGTTCGGGGAAAAAAGTGTATCTTTACACCTCAAATTGGATAATACTAAAGTAGGCAATGAATAGAATATTAGTTGTATTGTTCTTGTTTTGCGAGCCTCGCTTGAGACTCCATTTTGCTTTTACAGAGATCTGTCGGCTAAGCCCTTGCGTATAGGTTCTGATGTCAATCCGACACCGAGTTTCTTGAAAATCTTGTGGTCGACTTCGCTGGTCATGACGGTGGTGTGCATCTGGCAGCCGTCGAGCATCGGGAGGCAGTCGAGGGCGCGGCGGTGATAATGTTAGGTTAGAATTACAATATTGCTATTCTTGCCAGGAGCTGCCCAGCTGGTCAAATAATACTGGCAGTCTTGTGGGACTACTGTTGCTCCAGCCGATGCGTACGATGACAAGGTTCTTGTGGGGGTTGACGTAGAGCACCTGCTCGCAGATACCAAGAGCATAGTATCCTGAATATTGTGGGCGGATGAAGCCTTCGTAGTTGATGTTGTACCAGTTGAAATGGTAGCCGTGATAGCTGGTGTCGCAGTCGACGGTCTGGCGTATCCAGTCTTCGCTCACTATGCGGCGGCCATCCCACATTCCATTGTTGAGATAGAGGCGGCCAATCTTGGCAAGGTCATGGATGGTAAGCGTGATGCCGCCGAAGCAGTGCGCAAAATCATGCTTGCGGCTGTCGATGTTGACCAGCGCCTGATGCTCCATGCCGAGCGGCTTCCACACTCGCTCGCCGAGGTAGTCGGCATAGCGCTTGCCTGAGGCGCGCTCAATGACCGCGCCGAGGATGGCCGACGTCATGCTCTCGTAGCGGAACTTGGTGCCCGGCTCGCAGCGGAACTTCAGCCCTCGGATTTGCCGCATGATGTTGTTCCCGTAGTTCAGTCTCGCCATAGCGTTGATCATCTTCAGGTCTTTCAGCTTGGTGAACTCGTAGGTGTCGTCGAAATCTATCCCGCTACGCATGTCCAGCAGATGGCGGATGGTCAGCTTCTGCCACATCGGGTCTCTCTTCTTCAGTTCCGGCAGGTATTCGGTCACGGGGTCGTCGATGCTGCGGATGTAGCCGTCGTCGACGGCGATGCCGCAGAGGAGCGATGTGATGGACTTGGAGATGGAGAAGATGGTGGCCATGCGGTCGGCCGAGAAGTCGCCCCAGTAGCGTTCATAAACGACGCTGTCGTTGTGGATGATGACGATTCCCTGCGTCTGGCTTTCCTTGGCGAAGGCCTCCCCGAAGGTCATAGAGTCGCAATGGTGCGGCTTGTTGTAGAAATACGTGGTATCAATCCAGTCGGCTTGCTTTTGTGCGACAGGGAAGCGGAATGCCACGTCGCCAATGGCAATGGTGTCGTGTTCCTGCTTGTCGAAGCTGAAGATGCCGGGGCCGTCCTTGCCGTCGGCTCTCAAGCCCCGCACGATGGAGCAGGATGACAGGACAAGCATGCAGCTGGCCAATGCCAGTAGGTTGACTATTGATTTCATACCCACTATAACGGCAAAATGATATTTCGGCGTGTGAAATTAATTCCAGAATGCAGTGCGGTCTTCTTCCTGCCAGGTGTCGTGCTCTATGAACGTTTCGGTCTCATTATAGTTGTTGTTGTCGAGCATCATCACCTCGATGTAGTTGTCGATGGGGTTTAACGATTGCTCGACGGGTAGACTCAAGGCATAGCCCTGTTCGGCGTAAAAACTGACTGTGGTTAGTAACGGTGCTATGTAGGTCTTCTTCATGCCAAGGTGGAATTATATTTTGCGGGCGCCATCGCCTATTATTACTGGTATCGGCTGGCAGTCGATACCGAAGCGGGAACGGTAGGAGTGTTGCACCTCGTCGAGGAAGCGGTCGTATAGGCTGTCTTTGACAAGGTTTATAGTGCATCCGCCGAAGCCGCCACCCATGATGCGTGCGCCGGTGACGCCCATGCGGCGTGCCTCGTCGACAAGGAAGTCGATTTCGGGGCAGCTCACCTCGTAGTCGCGGCTCAATCCATCGTGGGTGAGGTACATCTGTTGTCCCACGGTGTCGTAGTCGTCGCGCTCCAATGCTGCGCTCACGGCCAACACGCGGTCCACTTCGCCCAGCACGTAACGGGCACGGCGATAATCTTCGTCGTTAATATGTGCCTTTAATGCTTCAAGCTTTTCCCATGTACAGTCGCGCAGTGTTTCCACCCCGGCCAGTTGTGCCACATGCTCGCACGAGGCGCGACGGTCGTTGTAGGGCGAGCCTACCAGCTCATGCTTCACGCAGCTGTTGACGAGCACCAGACGGTAGCCCTTGGGGTGCCATGGGAAATACTGGTATTCGCCGCTGCGGCAGTCGAGGCGCATCAAGGCTCCTTCGCGGCCGTGCATTGAGGCAAACTGGTCCATGATGCCACACTTCACGCCGACGTATTTATGCTCTGTTGCCTGGCCAATCCTGGCTAGGCTCATCTTGTCTATCTGGCCGTTGAAGATGTCGTTCAGTGCAAAAGCGAAGCAGCACTCCAGTGCCGCCGACGAACTCATGCCTGCGCCCAGAGGCACGTCGCCGCCATATACGGCGTTGAAGCCCATCACGTCAAGCCCTGCGGCCATCAGTTCGCGCACCACGCCATAGACGTAGCGGAAATGCGTGGTAGAGGGTCCTGCGGGGTCTGATATGTCGAAGGTGCAGCCTTGCCGCAGGTCTATGGCATACAGGTTGACCACCGTGGTGCCGTTGGGCTTTATCACTGCGGTGATGCCTTTGTCGACAGCGCCCGGAAACACGAAGCCGCCGTTGTAGTCGGTGTGCTCGCCGATGAGGTTGATACGTCCGGGGGCGGCATAAGCCATGCCGTCGACGCCGAAACGGTTGAGGAACTCTTGGTGCAGAATGCTTGTGTCGGTCATTTGCGACAGAATTTGAATATGGTAATGCTGTCGAAAGGTTTGTCGGGATAGAGGTAGCCGGTGCTTTCGGGCCAGCGGTGGTTGGGCGAGTCGGGATACTGCTGTGTTTCGAGGCAGATGGCGCTTCGCACGGGGTAGCACACGCCGCCTTTGCCTGCCACGCCGTCAAGGAAGTTGCCAGTGTAAACCTGCATCCCAGGGGCTGTGGTGAAGAGCTGCATCGATATGCCGGTGGCCGGGCTCGACAGCGAAGCCGAAGGATTGTCGAGGCATGGCCTGTTTAGCACAAAGTTGTGGTCGTAGCCGTGGCCGATGAGCAGTTGCTCGTCTTCGGCCTCGATGTCGCGCCCAACGGCCTTTGCGGTGCGGAAATCGAACGGCGTGCCATCGACAGCCCTGTGTTTGCCCAGTGGGATGAGCACCTTGTTGACGGGTGTGTATTGGTCGGCATCGATGCACAGCAAGTGGTTGTGGATATTGGAAGAAAGGTCGCCGTTGAGGTTGAAGTAGCTGTGGTTGGTCATGTTGATTACCGTAAGCTTGTCGGTCTCGGCGTGGTAGTCGATGCGCAGTGCCCCGTCGTCGCTAAGCGTGTATACCACTTTCACCTGCACGGTGCCGGGGAACCCTTGGTCGCCGTCGGGGCTCACCATTGCCAGTTCCAGTCGATTGCCCGAAGCCGCCACAACGTCGTAGACCTTGTACTGCCATCCGCATGGGCCGCCATGCAGGGTGTTGGGGCCGTTGTTGCGCGGCAACTGAATAATGTCCCAGTCGAGTGCTATGCGGCCGTTGGCAAGGCGGTTAGCGTAGCGTCCTACGACGGCGCCGAAGTCCGACAGGTGATTCTCCGGCAGGTAGTCCTCCGGAGTGTCGAACCCCTGCACCACATCGGTGCCGTCGACAAGCAGGCGCATTATGCGGGCGCCCAGATTTGTGATTTCTACCTCGACGTTGCCAGCTTGCAACGTGAACACCTTCAGCGTTTCCATATCAGCGTTGACGTGGGAATGATGGATTGTCTTTGAGGAATGCTTGGTAGTCTTTAATCATTCCGGTATACATATCCTTACGGCTGTATACGTTATAGTTGGGGTGGTATTGTTTCACCACCAGTATGTTGGCTTTGGCCGAGTAGTAGCAGTGTGGGTTCACCTCTTCCAGGTCTTGGTACACATGCTGGCGTATGAAGTTCACCATGATGCCCTGTCCGCCGATGCATAGTATTATGTCGGCGTCGTAGAGCAGAATCTGTTCCTTCAGCAGGTCGGCATAGTTGTCCATGTATTTCTGCAGCACAGCGTTGCTGGCAGCCTTGGTGTCGGGCTGTTTCTTGCAGTTCACGCGTGCTATGGGAGCATTCTCGTAGTAGCCCTGCAGCCGGGTCTGGTTGTCGGCCTTGCCGAAGGGGATAACCTTGCGGTCGGGAATGTTTATCAAGCCGTAGGCCCAAAGCTCGAGGTTGGGGAAGAACCGCATGGCTGTGCGGCATGTGAGGCGTGGCGACGGCACGCGGCCGCTCTCGCCGCGGATGTCCCATCCGTCGTCCTCGTTCAGCTCCTTGGTGAGCACCAACAGGCGCATACCGGCGTCCTCCCACAGCTGTTCCTCGTCGGCAGGACGGCACACCTGGTTGAATCCGTCGAACCACATCTCGCCACGATACAGCAGTCCGTCCTTCGTAATGTCGTCGCTCTCGTGCAGCTTGCGAGCCCGTTGTGCCCAGCGGTCGAACAGTTGCTCTTCTTTTTTGTGATATTTCATATTCTTAAAATTGATTGTGCAAAATTACTAATAAAAATAGAAATATACAAGCAAAAAGGTGTGTTTTCTAATAAGATGTTGAAATATAATAATATGTGGAATGATACGCCGCCGTTTAATATGTTAATAATAGTTAAATATGGTTAAAAGGGGGAAGGCCTGCAATGAGATTGCAAAAAAAGTTGTAATTTTGCATCAAATTTAAGTTTAACCCTAAAAAAGAAATTATCATGAAAAAAGTTCTGTTAGGTCTTGCCGCTCTGGCCATGGTTGCATGCCTCGCTTCCTGCAAGAAAAACTGCGACTGCAGTGTCACCGCCGCTGGTGTCAGCGTCCACTACGACTACACCGTTGAGGAGCTCAACGACATCTATGGTGAAGTTAGCAGCTGCTCCGACGTTTGGGAGCGTTCCTACGAGACCATGAAGTGCGAATAATGCACAGAAAGCGTTAAACGAAAAAGCCCGCGGCATGCCGCGGGCTTTCTTTTTTGTGGCAAGTGCTTACAGCACCTGGACGGCTTCGATGATGCCCTTGCCGATTTCGATAGCTTCCTCGTTCTGGGGAATGAGGTTCCAGTGGCGCTGGGGCAGCGAGTGCTCGAGGCCTTCGTGGATGTACTGCTTGTCGACAATGGGTTTCAGTTTCAGGAAGCCACCGAGGACCACCATGTTGAAGACCTTGCTGATGCCGAGCTCCTGGGCCTTGGCCGTGGCGGCGATCTTGTAGATGTTGATGTCCTTGCGGGTGGGCTCGTGGGTGATGCCGTTGGGGTCGTAGATGAGGTAACCGCCGGGCTTCACACTGCTCTCAAACTTGTCCAGCGACTGCTGGTTGAGGATGATGGCCGTGTCGAACTGGTTGATGATGGGCGAGCTGATGCGCTCGTCGCTGATGATGACGGAGACGTTGGCCGTGCCGCCGCGCATCTCGGGGCCGTAGCTGGGCATCCAGCTGACCTCTTTGTTCTGCATAACGCCGGAGTAGGCAAGAATCTTGCCCATGGAGAGGACACCCTGTCCACCGAAGCCGGCTATGATGATTTCTTCAGTCATATTATTACTTATTTTTTGTTATTCTTTATACATGTGTCCTGTGGACCATGCTGAACAGATTCCATTTTTTCTTTTGCCTTTTCTATTTCTTTACGAAACACTTCTGCGGTCGGATCGTCATAGCGAATGACACCAACACCAGTACTATCAGGGTGGGAGATGACGAAAACATCCACACCTAGCGAGTCTTGGTAGTATTTCATCACATCAACAGCACTGGCAATTTTGCTGTTTTCGTCAAAATTGTGCCATGTGATGTTAATCTGTTGGGCAGAATTTGAAACATCTGCTTTGTTCATGCACTCATTGGTACACGAAAAGAAACCCAATAATGCTACAGAAATAAGTAAGGTAAACCTTTTCATTTTAGCAATGGATTATTGTATAACGGTCAGCGGGTGATCCAGAACCAGACGGTTGGCGTCGATACCCTCGACAATCTTGCCGTCGACTTTGATGTCGCCGATGGGGTAGTTGGGCATCATGTTGTCTTCCATCCACTTGTTGGCGGCCACGGGGGTCATCTTCCAGCCGCTGTTGCAGTTGGAGAGGATCTCGACGAAACTGAGGCCTTTCTTCAGTTTCTGGTTCTCGAAGGCTTTGCGGATAGCGGCTTTGGCCTTG
>JAFXUY010000146.1 GCA_017524785.1 Bacteroidales bacterium
CGCAGGAGTGTTCTTTTATTGCTGTAGTGTGGAAAATATTTTTTTACCGCCGATCATCCTGGTTATGCTATAGGATAATCTCTCAATCAGGCGACCCATTTCGACGGTATTTCTTCAGTATTTCTTCGGTGTTTCTTCAGTGGATGACTGAAGAAACACTGAAGAAATACTGGGAAATGACTGAAAATCAGAGGGAGTTATCACAGAACCTGGTCGCTTTCTGGTCGGACAGGGTGGCGGCCATAGCTGCGGCGGGCGGATGTTTTTGTTTATGAAAACAATATTTCGCGTAGGCGGGCGTTAATAATGGCATGAATAACACCGACAAGTACTTGGCGCTGCGTGCGCAATACCCTGTGTTTGAATATGAGGCCTACCACCATGAGGTGTGCGGGGAAGGACTGCGAGTATGGTTCGACTTCAGGATTGGCGACGTGGAGTTCCATCCGACGGCATTGGTGGAGCGCAGGCCGTTCCTCGACTTTGACAAGGAAATCGACTGGATTGTGTTCAATATCGGCATGGTGGAACTAGTGAGCTACTGGAAGTGTGCCTGTCCGCCGACGGTTCGTGTCCTCTGTGGGGTGCTCACCGATGAGCAGATATCTTTCTGGAAGAAGCTGTATTGGAACGGTTTGGGCGAGTTCTACTTCACCAACGGCATCTCGGAAAGCCAGGAGGCGTTTATGGAAGTGGAAAGTGGAAAGTGGAAAGTTGAAATTCCGGCTGACGCAGCCTGCGTGGCACCACTTTCCAATTCATATCTTGTCCCGGTAGGCGGCGGTAAGGACAGTGTAGTCACTCTTGAGTTGTTGCGTCGGGCAGGGAAGAAGATAAGACCGCTGATCATGAACCCGAGGGGTGCCACCGTGGAGTGCGCCGCCAAGGCGGGTTTCGCGATGGACGAGGTGCTGGTGATTCGCCGCACGATTGACAAGACGCTGCTGGACCTCAACGCCAAAGGATACCTGAACGGCCACACGCCCTTCTCGGCAATGCTTGCCTTCTACACCATGCTGGCATCGGCATTGAGCGGAGTGCCCAACGTAGCGTTGAGCAATGAGAACTCGGCCAATGAAAGCACGGTGGCGGGAAGCTATGTGAACCACCAGTATTCGAAAAGTCTGGAGTTTGAGGACGATTTCCGCGCCTATTGCCCCAGGTTTAATTACTTCAGTTTTCTGCGGCCATTGAGCGAGTTGCAGATAGCTATGCTGTTCAGCCGTTTCTCGCAGTATCACGATGTGTTCCGCTCGTGCAATGTGGGCAGCAAGCAAGACATCTGGTGCGGCCACTGCGCGAAGTGCCTCTTCGCCTATATCATCCTCTCGCCGTTTATCGAGCCGTCGCGCTTGAACCAGATTTTCGGCAAGTCGATGCTCGACGACGTTACCCTGGAGCACGAGTTCCGGCAGCTGGTCGGCGAAGCGGAGACCAAGCCCTTCGAGTGCGTGGGGACGGTGAGCGAGGTGAGGCAGGCTCTGGCGATGGCCATCGACCGCTGGTACAAGGCTGGCCGCAGGCCCGCCCTCCTTGAAAATCTAGATAATCTAGAAATTCTAGATAATCTAGATAATCTAGAAATTCTAGACAATCTAGGCAACCTCACCCTTGATGAACGCCAAATACTGCAACAGGCATGTATAGAGAAGACCAACTGAAAGCCCTTCTCGAGGGCCGCAAGATACTGATAGCGGGCTACGGCCGCGAAGGCCAGAGCGCCGAACGGCTGATTAACCGTCTGGTCCCCGAGACTCAATACACCATTGCCGACGGAAACGAGCAGATTGCCACCGAGAGCGCCAAGGACTGCTACGGCATGATTATCAAGAGTCCCGGCGTGCCTATGCGTGTGTTGGGGAGTGTGGAATGCTCGTCGCTGACCGACCTCTTTCTGCAGGTGTACGGCGACAAGACCATCGGCGTCACGGGCACCAAGGGCAAGAGCACCACGGCGAGCCTGATACACCACCTGCTGCCGGGAAGCATACTGGCAGGCAACATCGGCATACCGCTGTTCGACATCCTGGACGATATACAAGAGGACAGCATCATTGTGGCGGAACTCTCGTGCCACCAGCTGGAGAACATACACCGCGGGCCACATATTGGCGTGCTGCTCAACCTATATCAGGAGCATCTGGACCACTACGAGGACTATATGGGCTACAAGATGGCCAAGATGCAGATAGGCCTGAAGCAGCAGGCGGGCGACCATTTCTTCTACTGCACCGACAACGAGGAGCTGCGCTTGTTAGTTAAGAGTTATGAGTTAAGAGTTAAGAGTGAGTTACATCCATATTCTGTCAATAATATCAGTGATGAGGAACGGGTGTTGCTCGACGTTTGTCCGTTGGAGGGCGAGCACAACAGGAGCAACGCCATGGTGGCGTGCCGTGTGGCATCGCTAGTGACGCGTCAGCCAATTTCAACTTTTAACTCTCAACTTTCAACTTTCCAGGGTCTTCGTCATCGCATGGAACGGGTGGGAGAATATGCCGGCATCACATGGTACGACGACAGCATCAGTACCATCCCTGCTGCCGCCATTGCTGCCGTGCGGGCACTCGGTCGTGTCGACACACTTATACTTGGTGGTTTTGACCGAGGCATCGACTATCAGCCGTTGGTCGACTTCCTGAAAGAGACACATCTAAGAAATGTAGTATTTGTTGGAAAAGCAGGAAAGAGGATATACGATCAACTTTCAACTTCCAACTTTCAATTTTCAACTTTAATAGAGGACGACTACACGAAGATAGTGCCCTGGTGCGCCGAGGTGACGCCGCAGGGTGGGGTGGTGCTGCTGTCGCCGGCAGCAGCAAGCTACGACGCCTTCAAGAACTTCGAGGTGCGCGGCGACTTCTTCCGCGAACAAATAATGAAACTATGATTGATTACAAAGAGATTAGGCATCAGCTGCACGACCATCCGCAGACTGCTGGTTGCGAGCAGTTCGCCCACGATACCATAGTGCGTCACCTACAGACCCTGCACCCATCTAAAGTCTACACCAATGTCGGCGGCTACGGCGTCATTGCCGTCTGGGGCACCGACCCGCAGGCCCCGACAATAGCCTTCCGTGCCGATACGGACGCGTTGCCCATAGGTCACCGCTGCGGCCATGACGGACATACCACCATACTCCTCCGCCTGGCCGAATTAATAGATGAAGAATTCAACATTCCACATTCCTCATTCAACATTCTCTTGCTCTGGCAGCCCGCCGAAGAGACTGGCACTGGCTCGATGGCGATAATCGAAAGCGGCATACTGCAGCAATTTAACATCGTGCAGTTCTACGGCTTGCACAACCTCCCCGGCTATCCGCTGGGCACTGTGGTGCTCTGCCCGCACACTTTTGCCGCCGCCTCGACGGGAGTGGTCTACCGTCTCGACGGTCGCGAGACCCACGCCTCCACGCCCGAGCTTGGCGTCAACCCTGGCCTCGCCGTGGCCGAGATAATCAACAGGTTCAGCGGGTTTAATGAACATTCACTCAACCAATCAAGCATTCAGACATTCAAGCAATCAACGCTCATCTGCGTTCGTCTCGGGCAGCCCGCTTTCGGCACCTCCGCCGGCCATGCCGAGGTGATGTTCACCCTCCGCGCCTTCACCAACGACGCCATGGAACAGCTCCTCGCCGACGCCAACGCCGCCGTCGACGAAATCGCCGCCCGCCACGGCCTCAAGGTCTCCCGCATGCTCCAGGAACCCTTCCACGCCACCGAGAACGACCCCGACTGCGTGGAGGAGATACGGAAAGCCTGCGAAGCACAGGCCCCGCAGGATAATTTTCAATTTTCAACTTTCAATTTTCAATTTAAAGACCAGCCCAATCGCTGGAGCGAGGACTTTGCCGAGTACCTCCTCCGTTACAAGGGCGCCATGTTCGGCATCGGCAGCGGCGAGCACCAGCCCGAACTCCACCATCCCGACTACGACTTCCCCGACGCCCTCGTCGAACCCGCCGCTCGGCTCTTCTTCCGCCTGGCGACGGGTATACAGTAGTGGTTTTAATCCTGTTGTGAACCTTTGCGAAGGCTTCCCGGGGTGACGCCGGTTTCGCGTTTGAAGAAACGGTTGAAAGCTGGCGGGTTCTCGAATCCTAATCTGTCGGCGATTTCGCCAACGGGGAGGTCGCTGTGGCGCAGCAGCACCTTGGCGTGGAGTACCGTGTGGGCATTGAGCAGCTGCATCACCGTTTGCCCGCTCTGCTGTTTGACAACGGCGGAGAGATGGTTAGGCGTCACGCACAGTCGGTCGGCAAAGTACGAAACGCTATGCGCCGTGCCATCGCTCCCGGACAGGAGGTCGAAGAACCGCCGCATCAGTTGCTCGGCGGCTGTGGGGGCTGCATCCTGTGAATGTTGGTTCTTGATTTTCGAATCTTGAAGATGCAGGTCCTCCATCAGGGCGTTGACAAGGTGAACCGCCACCGTTTGGGGAAACGGCTGGATGTGGGCCACCTGCCACAAAAGATTTATATACTGCAGAATACGGACGAAGTCGTCACGCTCCAACGGAATCAAAGCCCACTGCCTGAAAGGTATGGGCACGTCGCCAAAGGCCACAATCTGAGCGTCGTAGTCGGCCGACACCTCCGACACCTCCATGAAAAAGTTTTCGGGTATCACCAGTGCGCACCCCTGTTCGGCCCGGCAGGGTTGCATGTTGACACGCAGTTGCGCCCATCCCTCGTTGACCAGCACGATACGTCCCATGGGCACGTACAGCAGGTCGCCGAGGGAGTTGGCCACCATCTGCTCTTTGATTTTGGCAATGTCTCGAATGATTGCGAGGTTGTCCTGCACAAAAACGGTGTCGCTGTTTTGTGCGGAAAACTTTAGTTCAGAGATGTTTAGCTGTCGTTTTATCATTGTGTCTTTCTGCTGCAAATATACGAAGAAAAAACGGATTCGTAGGATTTGATAATTTTTCCCAAGATGCAGGTAGTGCTGGATTGCCTGAATGGTGGTAATTTTGCACCATGAAAAGCAAACGGATTCAATAGTATAACAACATTTAAAATCAATATTTTATGAAAGAACAAACATCAAATTCCAAGAAACCGGGTTTTATGAAACACTATGCATTGGAGATCTACACGGTCGTTGCAATGCTTTTGATTGCCCTTGTGGCGATGTTCGCCGGCGAGCTGACGGTCATCCAGCAGTTCGCCGTATGGGTCTCGTTCCTGTGTATCCTGCATGAATGGGAGGAGGGCCGCTATCCGGGAGGGTTCCTCAACCTGATTCAGGCCAATGTGCTGCAACGCGAGCTCGACGAGGAGACCAAGCGCGGCAGCCGACTGGTGACCGCCGTCTTCATCTTCGCCATGACCATCGTTCCCTACTTTTTTGGCGACCGTATTCCGATGTTTGTCGTGGCCTCTGCCTCCTTCTGCATCTTCGAGGGCATCATCCATGTGGTCGGAATCAAGATTTTCAGCTTGAAGAAACCTTACACGCCGGGCCTTGTGACGGCCGAGATAGAGCTGGTGTCGGGGGTGTGCATGATTGTCTGGCTGGCGGTCAACCATATCGGAGCGTGGTACGACTACACCTTCGGCCCCTTCGTGTTCCTTGCCTGCTTCGTGTGCATGCAGCGCACCTTGATGTCGATGGTCGGCGGCATCGGATACAAGGATGTCCTTGGCAACGTGAAAAAACGATTGTCCCGAAAATAATGCTTCGACAAAACCAAAACAGGCAGATGGGATTCCATCTGCCTGTTTCTCTATATTTTTAAGGGTTTACTGAAATGTCAGATTCTGCCTTTCTTGGTGGTGGGGGTGGTGGTTGTGTTGGTCGAGGTGGAGTTGTTGTTGGTGGTGGAGGAGGAGCTGGTCTTCTTCTCCAGCTTGATGTAGTTGGGGAAGGGCACCTGCGTGCCGCCGACGTTGATGCTGGGCTTCACGCACAGGCCCACTTTCGACGAGGTGCCATCCTTGGTGAAGCTGCTGGCAAAGTTCTTCAGTTTCTCAACGCCCTCCTTCGAGAAGAGGTCGCCGAGGTCGGTGTTCACACCCAGCGGCACAGATGTTCTTCAGACTTGCCCTTCAGGGAACAATCTCGTAGGTGTTCTTGATGCCTGTCGACTCTACCAAGACCATCTTCAGCAGTTTGCCGTCGGAAGTGCGGTAGGTGAGCTCTACATTCGAGTAGCCGCCGCGCTGTACCTTGCCTTTGGCGGCAAGTTTCACGGTATGTATGCCTTTGCTGATGGCCACAGTCGATTCGGCATTGTTGGCTTTGGCAGCCTCCTGCCAGTTGCCTGCCAGACAATTGAGGAGGGTGGTGCGTTGCAGATCGACAGCCTTCACTTTGTCGGCCTTGACCTCGTTTTTCTTGCCGTTAAGGTTCATCTTCACAGTGTTGCCATCGACGATGAAGTACTCACCCTCGGGATCGGTATAGTTCATGGTGAGCTGGTCGTTGCCGTCGAAGATCAGATGGCCGGTCTTCACGATAGTCTTGCCAGATGTTTTCATCTCGCGGGTGTGGGTGAAGTTAACATCGTAGGTGATGTTCTGTGCTGCGACGGCGAGCGTCAGCAGGAGTGATGCCATAAAGAATGGTAATCGTTTCATAATATTATTTAGTATCATTTGTCTTCTTTTCTTTCAACACACTTCGCCTGTAGGCCGGGATTTTCATCAGCATGCGGAAGGCGAAGGGCTGCAGCGAGTAGGAAATCATTATTGTCGAGGCCATGCCGATGAGGGTTATGAGACCTATCGAACTTATGGCGGGATGCACGGCAAAGAGCAGCGAAGCCACCACGATGACGAGTATGGCTGCCGAAAAGAAGATGGCCACCTTGTGCCACGACAGCATACGGTCGTCGCCCGTACGCGCCTGCGCCAACAGCCCTTCGGTGATGAAGATGCTGTAGTCCACTCCCACGCCGAAGATGAATGTCGAAATGACGATATTGACAAGGTTGAATTCGATGCCGAACAATGCCATATATCCCTGCACCATGAACCAGCTGATGACCATCGGCAGGAACGACAGCAGGGCAGTGAGGATATTGTAGAACGAGAATATCAGTATGATAAACACGAAAATGGACGATATCCATACGGCTACGTTGAAGTCGTCGTGTATCACCTCCACCATGCTCTTGCAATAGTAGAAAGGTTCGAGCACAAACGTCTTGGGGCTGGCGAGCACCGCATTTGTGACACTGTCTTTGTCGGCTTTGTTCATGGCCACGTCGGTGAAGACCATGTATTGGCCGTCGGGGTGGCGCTCGATGAAGTTGCCCAACAGTTCGGCAGGCACCACGCCGCTCTCCAGCAGCGAGGCCGCCTCGTAGTCGGCATCGAGCAGCGCTTCGAAGTCGCCGAACATGTCGGGGTCGATGCCCATAGCACGGGCATTCTTGCCTATCAGAGCCATGGCTTCGGCCTTGCGGCTGTCGGTCCAGAAGGCATTCCATGCATCGATGCGGCGCTGCTGTTCCCGCTCGCTGACGAACAGCTTCGGCACCATGTCGTTGTAGCTGTGCACCAGCCCCCGCTGCGAAAGCGAGTCGAGGATGGGCATCAGCCGCTTGTTGGCTTCGATGGCTTCGTCGAGGTCGGCCGACACGGTGGCGTAGTAGAGGTGTGTGAAACCGTCGTTGTTCTTGGCGTTGAATAGGTTTTCGGCTTCAGTCAGCTCGGGACGGCGGTAGTTGAGGTTGCGCAGGTCGCTGTCGAACTTCACCCGCGGGGCGAAGACGATGCCCACCAGCATTATTATTGTCAGGGTGATCAGCAGCCAGGGCTTGCGGTCGAAGGGCATGTTGTTGAGCTGCAGCACGCCGCGGAAGGCTGGACTGTCGGCATCGGTGCGTCTGCGTGGCAGGAAGTGGGGCAGGAACACCAGAGCGTACATGGTGCTGCCCACCAGGGCCAGCGAGGCAAAGAGGCCGAAGTCGCGCAGCAGGCTGCTCTCTGTGAACAGCAGGCTGCAGAAGGCACCCACGGTGGTCAGGCATCCGAAGAACACCGGCGACGATTCGTCGCGCAGCATCTGTTCGGCGTCGCCGGTGAAGAAATGGTGTATGGTGATATGCAGGCAGTAGCTCAGTGCCACGCCGAGCACTATGACGCTGATGCCAAGGGCCATGAGCGACATGCCGCCTTGAATCCAGTAGATGCATGCCAGCGCGAAGATGGTGCCGTAGAGAAAGGGAAGCAACTGTTTCCACAGGAATGCGGCACTGCGGAAGAAGAAGCCTATCACTATCAGTATCAACACCAACGAAATGCCTACCGTCAGTATCAGGTCGCTCTTGATGCGGCTGGCGTTCGACACGCTGGCCAGTGGAGCGCCGTGGGCATGAAGCTTCACTCCGGGATGGTCGGCCTCGAACTCCTTGGTGCAGCGTTGCAGCATCTTGGCAAATTTCGTCGCCGTCTTCGAGTCGGACGAGGGGAATGCCGGGGCCACCCAGGCGAGGGCTACGGTGCTGTCCTTGCAGAAGAAGTGGCTGTCGACCAATGTGTAGCTCGACATCACGCCGTCCATCATGTTGCCGAGGATGGCCTCTCGCAGCCACAGCGGGTCGTTGGCTATCATCTGCGTGGTGGCACCTGTCTCGTCGGCCATCAGCAGCTCATAGTTCTCTGCCATGCGCTCCTGCACGGTGGCAGGCTCCAGGGCTTCTGTGAAGTCGGCATATGCCGAGGTGTCGACAAACGATGGCAGGTGCTCGAGCACGAAGTCGAGCGCATTGAGGCCTGTCTCAGCATCGATGCGACACAATATATTGGCAATGTAGCCCGTAGACGAGTCTGCCATCTGCAGCCTCTCGACAAACTCATCCATCAGTTCCCAGTTCGCCGAACACTCGTCTTCACTCTCCACCTGTATGTACACCTTGTCCTTCAGACCAATGGAACCGAAAGCGAACTGACTCTCGACGCTACTCTCGGGCATCAGCGAGAAAATGTCCTCCTCGTAATTCATCTTCAGCCCGAAGAAGGCGAACAGCACGAACGATGCCGCCATCACAACGTACATCAGCACCTTGTGATGATGGAAAAAATGGAATATCGGCAGAAAGACCCGATGCATCTGGCAGCAGTCTTTTAGCTGTTAGCCTTGCCGCCGATCTTCTTCTCCAGCGTGATGTAGCTGGGGAAAGGTATGGTGGTTGTGCCTACTGCGAGGCTGGGTTTTACGCGGAGACCCACCTTCGACGAGATGCCCTCGTTGGTGAAGCTCGACGCAAAGGCTTTCAGCGCGTCCAGACCCTTCTGCGAGAACAGGTCGCCAAGGTCGGTGCTCACGCCCAGCGGCACCGTCGAGGTTGTCGACGGCTTGATGGTGTAGCGCTGGTTGGTGGTGCCGCTGGCCATGTCTCTGCCGTCGATGGCCAGAATCCAGTCCAGTACCGAGAGGGCAGCCTCCTGGGCGGTGGGGTTCTTCACGTCCATGTTCACGTTCATCGACAGCGGAACCTTCTTGCTCTGGTAGGCAGCAACCAGCTTCACCACATCGGCAGCGGTGAGGTTGCCTTGCGACAAGTTCTTGACGTTCACTCCCGCGACATTCACGTTGTTGACGTTTTTAAGGTTGAACTCGCAGTTTTTTAGGTTTGCGAGACTGTTTGCCTGGTTCATCATGTCGGTCAGTATGTCGCACGAACTGAACAGCATAGAACCGATAACCACTAAAGTAATAGCTATTCTTTTCATGCCGCAAAGGTACGAATAACGAATGACATGACCAAATTAATTTTGCCATGCTGGCAATGCGCTCTGATTTTCAATCGCTTCTCTATTGTTCTTCTATAGTTCTTCTATCGCCCATAGAAGAACTATAGAAGAACAATAGAAGAACAACGGAAGAATAGGGTGCTTCATCGCCCTTTTGCCGGTCGGTGGATATCTTTTTTGTTATATTTCTGAAAAAAGTTGTATATTTGCAAGTTAAAATAAACAGCATAAAACATATAACAATTATATATATCAAGTCATTATGGAAGAGAGCAATGCTAGCGAAAAGCAACTGAATTTCCTTGAAGAAATTATCGAACAGGACCTGAGCGAGGGCAAGTACACCGCCATCCAGACCCGTTTTCCGCCGGAACCCAACGGCTACCTGCACATCGGCCACGCCAAGTCGATATGCATTAATTTCGGACTGGCGAAGAAGTACGGCGGCAAGACCAACCTGCGTTTCGACGACACCAACCCCGTGAAGGAGGACACCGAGTATGTGGACTCCATCCAGGAGGATATCCATTGGCTGGGCTTCGACTGGGCCGAGAAGCACTACGCCTCCGACTATTTCGAGCAGCTCTACGAGTGGGCCGAACTGCTGATACAGAAGGGTCTCGCATATGTCGACGACCAGACGCTCGACGAGATCCGCGAGGGGCGCGGCACCGTGACCACCCCCGGCAAGAACAGCCCCTACCGCGACCGCAGCGTCGAGGAGAACCTCGACCTGTTCCGCCGCATGCGCGCCGGCGAGTTCCCCGACGGCAGCAAGGTGCTCCGCGCCAAGATAAGCATGAGCCACCCCAACATGATGTTCCGCGACCCCATCATGTACCGCATCCTCCATGCCCACCACCACCGCACCGGCGACAAGTGGTGCATCTACCCCATGTACGACTACGCCCACGGCCAGAGCGACAGCATCGAGCATATCACCCATTCAATTTGTACTTTAGAGTTCGATATCCATCGTCCTTTGTATGACTGGTTCATCGAACAGCTGGGCATCTGGCCGAGTCACCAGTATGAGTTCGCCCGCCTGAACATCAACTACACGGTGATGAGCAAGCGCAAATTGCTCCAGCTGGTGAAGGAGAACTACGTCAGCGGCTGGGACGACCCACGCATGCCGACTATCTGCGGCTTCCGCCGTCGCGGCTACACGCCCGAGAGCATCAAGGCCTTCTGCGAGCGCATCGGCGTGGCCAAGCGCGACAATATCATCGACTACAGCCTGCTGGAGTTCTCGCTGCGCGAGCACCTCAACAAGGTGGCCCAGCGCCGCATGGCTGTCCTCGACCCGGTGAAGGTCATCATTGACAACTACCCCGAGGGACAGACCGAGATGCTGACGGCCGTGAACAATCCCGAGTGCGAGGCCGACGGCACCCGCCAGGTGCCCTTCGGACGCGAGCTGTGGATTGAGCGCGAGGACTTTATGGAGGTGGCTCCCAAGAAATACTTCCGCATGGCCATC